>NZ_JBFRLX010000122.1:0-10648 GCF_041470165.1 Vibrio sp. 10N.286.46.A8 | reverse complement strand
GGCTTCGACTTTTCAACCGATCGCGACCAACAGTGTCCAACCATTGAAGAGTACGCTCAATACGAAAGAGATTACCCGACGTGGGGAATGCCTTATGGCATGCCGAACTTAGATAAAACGGAATACGCGACTTTAATGAGTTGGTTGGAAAACGGCGCGTTAATGAATGACCATATTCCACTGAATGATGCGGAACAAGAGCTCGTTGATATCTACGAGGGCTTTCTCAACAAGAGTGACAATAAAAGCCAGCTTTCAGCACGTTATATCTATGAACATCTGTTTCTATCACACCTCTATTTCTCTGATTTAGCTCAGCCAACACGCTTCTTCACCTTGGTTCGTTCTGCGACGCCTCCTGGTGAAGCGGTTCAACGCATCACGAGTCGTCGACCTTACGACGATCCAAAAGTGGATCGGGTTTATTATCGCCTGATTCCAGAGCAAGGCACCATCGTCCACAAAACACACATGCCTTTCGCATTAAATGAAGAACGCCTGAACAATTGGAACACATGGTTTGTGGATGCTCGTTACGCTGTCAAACAACTTCCTAGCTACGCGATTGACGTCGCGGCGAATCCAATGACTTCGTTTGAAGCTCTTCCGGTGAACTCGCGCTTCCATTTCATGCTGGACAATGCACAAAACACCATCATGGCCTTTATCAAGGGGCCGGTGTGTCGCGGGCAGCTCGCACTCAACGTGATCAATGATAGATTCTGGGTACTATTCATCGATCCTGATAAAGCAGATCTGCCTGAAATTAATCAGTTTTATGCCAACCAGAAGCAAAACCTAAAGCTGCCTAGTGAACTAGAAAGCAACACTGTCCCTGTCACAAGCTGGGTGAGCTACGCGAAGCAACAAGCTCGATACCTTAATGCAAAATCAGACTTCACCAATCAATGGTTTGATAGCGGAGTAAATCTAGACACAGATATCATTTGGGATGGCAATGGCACGAACCGTAATGCCGCGCTTACTATCTTTAGACACTTTGATAGCGCTTCAGTTGTTCAAGGTTTAGTTGGCCCACAACCCAAGACAGCGTGGATTCTTGATTACGCCCTTCTAGAACGTATCCATTACCTTCTCGTTGCTGGTTTTGATGTCTACGGTAACTTCGGCCACCAACTGATTACCCGTATGTTTATGGATTTCTTGCGCCTTGAGGGTGAGAGTAACTTCTTGACCCTTCTTCCAAAAGACGTACGACACATTGAACACTCAAGTTGGTATGAAAACCAAAGCTCACAGTTGAGCGACTACTTGCAGCGTAATATTGCACCTTTTGACCAGCCAACCAACGTGATATACAAAACGACAAATCCTAAGCGTGAACTGCTTAATATGATCAAAGATAAGCTCGCGCCGATCCTCGATAATCGCTTTGATATTGTCGAAACAGGTTTCAGTCGGAAAAACGAAGCTCTGCTCAAACAAGTGAATTTGATTAAGGGAGTTGGTCTGCGTCATGTGCCTCAATTAGTTACGATCATGATTGAAAGCGAGAACGGCGATGAGCAGCTGTTCACCATGATTCACAATAACGCTCACAGCAACATTTCAAGCCTGTTCAATGAAGAGGGTAATCGAGATTACGCCAATGACGACTTAACACTAGTACGTGGGGTTGTAGGTAGCTACCCTGCCGCTTATCTGTCATTAACTGAGCGCAATATACCGACTCTGGTTAAAGCACTGCAAAGCTTGGACACAGAAAAAGATTACGTCGCGTTGCTGGATAAGTTTGCAGTACGACGCAGTTCGCCTGAGTTCTGGCCATTCAGCGACCGAGTTCACCGTTGGTATCAACAAGATCAACCGATTGAGTTTGGTTTATTGGATTACAACCGTTTTGAGAATAGATAGTAAAAATAGATAGCGAGTAAACGGTATACCTTGATTCTAGCTTTTGAGCATTGACTATATTGCCTCGAGCGTAGGCTATATTGCTTGGAATGTTGGTGAGTCTTTCTTAAAGAACCATTGGTACACATGCTATAAAAAATCCTCTGACGAATAGTCGTTCAGAGGATTTTTTATTTGGCTTGCAGATTAGGTATAAGCTTAAAACAGGCTCACATCGTTAAACTGAAACATAGGGCACAAGTGCCTTCAACGAGTCTTTAACTAGTTCCGATAAAGCTTGGTCGTTATCTCGATACTGCAATAATGGTTCTTCGCTTGCTTCAATGCTCTGACACAAGCTGTACAGTGCCGATAGACCCAAACTACCCGCTGATCCTTTAAGTTTGTGCGCCAAGGACTTCACTTCTCGCCCATCATCCGCTTGACTCGCCTCAGCTAATTCATTCAAGGTCAGGTCACTGCTTTCATCAAACAGCGCCACGATCTGTTTCATTTTCTCTAATCCAAGAATCGACAGATCACCCTCTATCACTTTGGAATCAATCAATTTCACCGGAGCACCTCCTCTGTCTCGGGAATCAGTTGTATCATATTTAGCATCAATGGTAGCCGTGTGATTAGCCAATACATCTGCCATCAGTGTGGCGTTCCGTTCATCACTGTTACTCTCAATTACGCGTTTATAGTTTTGTTTGCAAACAGCATCGTTCGGATCAGGCTGTGGTAACAACAGTGCTTTACCATCGAGTTGAGTAACGATGAGCTGAGAAAGAGCCTCTTTCTCCAACGGCTTAGGCAAGAAACCATCGAACCCTGATGCTAAATAGCTTTCGACTTCTTCATTGAATACATGCGCCGACACCGCCACCATAGGTGGTATATTTATCGGCTCAGCCGTGGACGTTTGTTCTAGAATCGCTTTTAACTGTTGAATCAGCTCTATGCCATCACAATCGGGTAGATTGATGTCTACCAGCGCAATATCAAACGCCTGCTCACTGAATATAGCTCTGGCCTCTTCTCCTGTTGTCGCCATCACAACGTCATGGCCTAGGTTATTCAGAAATCCCTCAGCAACAATGCAGTTAACAGGGTTATCTTCAATCAACAGTACTTTGGCACGGATACAAGCTTCAATAGTCGGTGCTTTCGTTTCAATCTTCTCACCCGCGAACAAAGGTACTGAGAACCAGAATTGGCTACCTTCTCCTTCTTCGGAATGAACACCAATATCACCGTTCATTGCTTGCATGATACTTTTGCTGATCGCTAGCCCTAGCCCAGTGCCGCCAGTTTTATTGCGACCACTACCGGTTTGGGTGAATGCATCAAACAGACAAGCTTGCTCTTTGCTATCAATGCCAACCCCCGTGTCTGACACTTCAAACATCACTCGATTTTCATCTTCTATATCTAAGCTGATAAAGATATCGACTGAGCCTGTTTCAGTAAACTTAATCGCATTGCCAACCAGGTTGTTCAAAATTTGGCTGATTCGTGTTACATCACCACGCCAATAACGTTGTACGTTACTTTCAATATGGAAATCGAAATTAAGTTTCTTCTCAGCAGCACGCCCCTCCATTAGTTGGTAGGTATCTTTAACCATTTGGTAGAGATCAAACGAAGCCGTGCGTATTTCTAAATGCCCCGCTTCTATCTTTGAATAATCAAGCACGTCATTCAAAATGGCGAGAAGATTCTTGCCGCTGCGGTTAATGATATCGGCATAACCCGATTGCAAAGGATCTAGCCCAGTATCTTTAAGTAATCGAGCCGTACCTAACACACCATTCATCGGTGTTCGTATTTCATGGCTCATCGTCGCGAGGAAGGCGGACTTAGCCCGGCTTGCTTGTTCTGCGGCATTACGAGCCTTAGCGTGATTTTCCACCTCGACATTCAACTTCTCATTGGTTTTTTGCAGTTGATAAGTTCGGTCGGTGACCAATTCTTCTAAGTGCTCTTTATGTTCTTCGAGCTCACGTTTCGCCTTCGCTTCTCCAACGGCTACCACTTGTAGCGCCTGTGCCGTATTTCTCGCTGTAATAATAGCCTCACCCATATGAGCCAGTTCATCATTACCTTTAACCGAGATATCGATATTCAGACGCCCCTGAGCGATAGACATCAAAGCTGAAGAGTATTCAGTAAGACGTTTAACCACCGAGATATAAACAACTCGCCACACAATAACGGCAACGATAACCAAGCCAATAACCGAAATCACCGACAACGACCATTGAGCTAGATTCAGCGTGCTAGTCAGCTCATCAACCGCTTTTTTGGTACTTAGATTCGAATCGTCGATCAATTGGTTAACCGTTGTATTCAGTTGCGAAAACAGCTCCAGCGTATTTTGCATCAAAAATTCAGATTTTTTGGTGTTCTCATATTGTTCTAGCGATATATCGAACACGACTTGGCGCTTCCTTAATTCTTCAAGAAGCTGAGACATCTGCGCTGAACGAGTCGGATCTTCGACCGCTTTAACACGGCGCGCCATAATTCTTAGATTAGATTCAAACTCAGATTGGATTTGATGAATACGTTCAACGTTAGTGACAGTCTGCGTTTCTTCAATTTGATTAAGCATTTTGTACGCCAACAAATGTAATTCATGCAAGCGTTCAGACAAATCGAGGTCAACCTCAACAAGCGCATCTAAGGCTTGGTAGGCTTTATCAGTTTGCTTGGTTTCTAGTAGATCATAAATGTGTGTGACGTTGGCAACTGCGATGGTGGCCGTGTTCAACACTTGGGTTCGAGTTAGCTGCTCTAGCTCTTCCGCAAGTAGACGCATCTCTTCAACACGAGAAGACAGCTCCTTGTTTAACCAAAGCTTACGTTCAACTGACACGCCCAACTCAGCCAGTGTATTAATAACACTTTGGACATTGTTTTCGAGTTTATTAAGAAGTTGGGAATCAAAGCTGTCGACGCCAAGTTCTTTGATATGCTGAAGAAGCGACTCAAGTTGACCGAACAACATAGTGCCCGCTTCTTTTCTTTCTGCTTCATTTCTCGCATTAGAAAGCGTTTGTACCGACGAAATAATACGGTTACTCAACTCAGATACTTGACGAGCTTCGATCATGGCAGGAAGAGCAGAATCGACGACGTTTCTTTCAGTCTTTGCTACAAAGCTAAAACCAGAAACACCGATCAATGCAGACAATAAAACCAACAGGGCCATCACTAAGAATGAGGCAAGTAGCTTGCGTCCAATACTCGCTGAAGCTAACAACATAAACTCTAAACCTTAAAACGTTCTTCTTTACCCATGCAGAATACGCTATATTTTGCAGTGTTTCTTATCTAAAACCAATAAAACGGCAATTCATGCTATCTAGACCTTTAACTTCAAAAATTCTTCTCTCATTACTAGCATCAGTCACCACTGTAGCAAGTGCTAGTGAGCCTTTGAGCCCAATAAAACCGGCAGAAGCCACATCACAAAAAGAAAAAATTTGTGCCATTTATCCGCACCTAAAAGACTCTTATTGGTTATCGGTTAACTACGGAATGGTCTCAGAAGCAGAAAAGCAACAAGTCGAACTTAGAGTTTTAGAAGCTGGCGGTTACCCCAACGTAGCCAAACAGGCCTCACAACTGGTGCTTTGCACGAAATGGGGAGCTGATGCCATTATTTTAGGCACCGTTTCGCCTGACGCTTACCATGAGAACCTGACCAACTGGGTCGGAGCAACCCCTGTATTTGCCACAGTCAATGAGTTAACCGTCAATAAAGAACAACAAAGAGTATTAAAAGGCACGGTCGGTGTCGACTGGTATCAAATGGGCTTCCAAGTCGGAGAGTTTTTATCGAAAAGACATCCAAAAGGGTCAGGAGAAACACCTATAGCCCTATTACTTGGCCCACAAGCAAGCGGTGGCACTAAGCCTGTGGCTCTTGGGTTTTATGATGCAATCAAATCGAGCGATATCAAAATCGCGATCAGCTATTGGGCAGACAACGATAAAGAATTGCAAAGAAACTTGGTACAACAAGTCATCGAACAACCGGATATTCAATATATTGTCGGAAGTGCAGTCGCGATTGAAGCTGCGATAAGTGAACTAAGAGCTGCGGGTAAAACCAAAGAGATTGGGTTAATTTCAAGTTACTTAAGTCACGGAATCTACCGCGGTTTGCTTCGTAACAAGGTGCTTTTTGCACCAACAGATAAAATGGTTGAACAAGGTCGCTTGTCGGTAAAGCAAGCCACCCATTACTTGCGTGGTCAACCTTATGAAAAACATAGCGCACCCATGATTGAGGCACTGACACCCGCAACACTCAAAGATCAAATTATCGCTGACTCATTGTCACCTTCTGAGTTTCGCCCGGTATTCAGTGTGAATCCTTAGTGCTATATTGACTAAAGAACTCAAAACAATAAAAACGAATCAATCATTTAGGGAACATCCATGCAAAAAACGACGCGTACTATGCCAACGCATAAGAATATCGCTTTGGTCGCTCATGACCATTTCAAACCTGAGCTATTAAGATGGGTCAAAGAGAACAAAGAAAAACTACAAAAGCACTTCCTTTATGCAACGGGCACGACAGGTTCTCTACTCAGTAAAGAAACAGGCTTAGCGATTAAGAGCATGATCAGCGGCCCAATGGGCGGAGACCAACAACTTGGTGCGCTTATCTCCGAAGGCAAGATCGATATGATGATTTTCTTCTGGGATCCATTAAATGCCGTACCACACGACCCGGACGTAAAAGCACTACTTCGCATAGCAAGTGTTTGGAACATCCCTGTAGCAACTAACCGCGCTACCGCTAACTTCCTGTTTAACTCTTCACTGCTTGAAGAAGAAGTGATCATTGAGATCCCAGACTACGAAGCATACTTGGCAGAGCGCACATAATCACACGTTAAATTAGCCCTTTACTGAACACACTAAAGAGCCTGCATTATGAACTGCCCCCAATAGTTGGACATCAATTATTGGGGGCTTTTCTGTTTCTGAAAACGATTCTTTTGATCCACAAAAAAGCCTTGCTAGTTTCGCAAGGCTTCTCTTATTTTTCATGCTTCTAAAATCTAACTGCTATTTTTCTTCGAAGCGCTTCGCTAAATGATAGAACTCATTCACTTGCTCTTTTAGCTCTGTGGAGTGGTCTTTCACAGAATGTGTTGCAACCAAGTTTTGCTCTGCGGTAGAAGCGATAGACTGCATATGTAGGTTTACTTCGCTCGATAGTTCACGTTGTTTATGAGCAGAGCTTTCAACAGATTGCATCAGTTCATTCATCGATTGCATTAGATTTTCAACTTCAGATAAACGCTCTGCGCTCACCTTCGCAACATCACCACACGCGTCGGTTTGGTCTCTGTTCGCCAGAATATCTTTCTGCCAGCTTTCAATCGTCGCCAGCATGGTATCGATGCTCTCTTTAATCTGAACTGTGGCCTTTGACGTTCGTCCAGATAAAGCACGTACTTCGTCGGCAACAACTGCAAAGCCTCGTCCTTGCTCGCCTGCTCTTGCCGCTTCAATCGCAGCGTTAAGTGCCAACAAGTTGGTTTGTTCAGCAATACCACCAATCTCTTCCATTATCTTGCTCACGCTTTGCGCTTGATCGCTCAATTGGTAAGTCGTGTGCGTCGCTTTCTCCGCCTGAGATGCCAAGTTTTCAAGGTTGCGGTGGGTTTGATCGATGCTCTCTTTAGCACCAGCACAAGTTTGCAAGGTAACATCGACAATTTGGTGAGCTTCTTCTGTACGAGAAGATACTTCATTGGCGGTCACTTCAACCTCTTCAGTTGCTTCACGTACCTGAAGAATATCTTTTGTCTGCTGATCGAGCGCTTCAGTGACTTGGTATGACGTCGCATTAAGGTTATCAGCTAAATCTTGCAATGGTTTCGCTGAGTCTGTCATACGGCCTAACACAGTGCGAATTCGGGCAGACATCAGCTTGAGATGAAAATCGGCAACAGAGAACCGACTGTTACCTGAGTAGACAAGGCGACTGACACTATCGAATTTAGATTGCAGTTTTTTCAACTGTAATGGTGTATCAATGAGCTCTTGTCGGAAAAGCAGTGCTAGAGCAGAAACAGGAAGAAGACTCAATATCCACTGCGATGCTTGCCCTACTTCTACAAGATTTGAAATCAGAGGCGCAGCCAAAGAGCCGAGTAACACTGCGTAACGAACACTGTCACTGATCTGTAGTGACCATTGGCGACCTGACGTCTCAGCTTTCAATAAGCTTTGATAAGCCTTGTCTGCGACTTGTACCCATTCGTTTTTCGGCTTAACACGAACAGACTGATAGCCACTTACCTTCCCGCCATCATAAATAGGGGTAACGTAAGCATCAACCCAGTAGTGTCCACCGGATTTAGTCTTGTTTTTTACGATCCCGCGCCAAGCCTTGCCTTGTTTTAGATTCACCCACATATCGGCAAAAGCCGCTTTTGGCATATCACCATGCCTAACAACATTATGGTGTTGCCCTAGTAATTCATCTTGGCTGTATTCCGCAATACGGCAAAAAGCGTCATTACTATAAGTAATCACACCTTTAAGGTCGGTAGTCGAGACAAGTTGTTCGTTTTCGCTTAGAAGCGTTTCACGTGATTGAGAAGCTGAACTGACAGTCATTTGGTATTAACTTCGGTTAATTATTATTGTAGCGGAGGAATATATACAATTATTAAAGTTATGACAAAATATGAAAGTAACATTTTGTACAGATGACTAGTATTTATACAAAAATAACCTATGCATGTCACAAAACCCTGAACGCTAAGTCTCTTCTCTAACTCTTATGCCTTTGATCTAATTATTCACACCTCTATCTAACTAAAAGTCATGACTCATCTAAATTAACTGCAGTGGTAAATTTCACGGTTCTCATAGAGACAGAGGTATGGAACTTGCGAATATTCAGATCTTTACGTAATACTCGCTCAACAAAGTCTTCGTAAGCTTGAATATCTGTGACTGTAACAATCAACATAAAGTCAAAGCTACCTGAGATCTGATAGCACTGAGTGACCTCTGCAGCCTTAGAAATAGAATGGCGAAAGATTTGATAGATATCCCCTCGGTCGCGCTCCATTTCCACGGACACAACTAGGGTCATCTTGCTACCAGTAAGCTCAGGATTAATGATCGATACATCACCGACTATCACGCCCTCTTGCCTCAATCGTTTCACTCGCTTTAAGCAAGCAGGAGGTGATAGCCCTACGATCTCGGCTAACGATTGATTAGGGATCCGGTTATTCTTTTGCAGTTCAACCAATATGCTTCTATCTATACGGTCTATTTCCATAATTTCTTAAACCATGATTTTTTGACTGATAATTTCTTACTTTACGACAATTTAAAAATCACGGGTAATTTTATAAGTTATTTTTGAAATAATAATCACAACAATCGCGGTAAGATCTTTTTATACAACACAACGAGTTATGGTCGTAGCAATGAAATCAACCTATCAATTTTTCAAAGAGCTCCTCAAAGAAATCTTCGATGTCACTTCGACGCTTTTCCGTATCATGATTCCAATCATCATATTGATAAAAGTCGTCGAAGAGCTTGGCGGCATAATGATTCTTAGCGAATGGCTAAGCCCTATAATGGAAAGCGTCGAATTACCCAAAGAAATGGGCTTGGTATGGGCAACTACCATACTCACCAACATCTATGCCGGGCTAATTATCCTTATTAATTCCGATGTTCCCTTAACGGTTGCTCAAGCTTCAATTTTAGGCAGCATGATGCTCCTTGCTCACTCATTGCCAATTGAAGGCGCAATTGCCAAAAAAGCAGGTGTTAGCTGGCTGGCTACCCTATCGGTGAGAGTGGGTGGAGGCTTAGTGCTGGCATGGCTACTCAACCTCAGTTATCAATACGGAGACTGGCTCAACTACCCAGCAACCGTGCTTTGGCAACCGGAAGTATCTGGAGACACGAGTTATCTTGGTTGGGCGCTTGAACAATTCAAGAACTTTGCGGTTATCTTCATGGTAATCTCAGCACTATTACTGTTACTCAAGATCTTAAAGGTTCTAGGTATTGAGAAACTCATGGCAGTATTACTGAGACCATTGTTAAGAGTGCTGGGAATCAGCAAAGACGCAACAAACCTAACAATAATAGGAATCACGCTCGGCCTTTCGTTTGGTGGCGGCTTATTAATCAATGAAGCCAAGAAAGGGCATATCTCAGCAAGAGACGTATTCACCGCAATCATGCTGCTCAACTTGCTCCACAGTTTAATTGAAGATACGTTGTTGATCCTACTCATCGGGGCTGATTTCTACACGATATTTTGGGGAAGGCTTGTGTTTTCGGTGTTGGTTGTCGCTGTGATATCAAACGTCATTAAGCGCATAAATCCAAGCACTTGCGAACGGTATTTTTACCGCGATGTCTCTCAGTAATAAGTAAATCGCCAACAAGAAGAAAAAGGAAAAGAACTCAAATACGGGTTCTTTTTTACGACTTGGTACTCCTATCACCTCCGCTATTTTTAAATTTCACGCCCTTGAAACACTGAAAATCATTCTCAACACCCTAATTATTGATATTTCGTGTGAAAATAATTTCAGCACAGGTATTTACTAATAACTCAATTATTAAATGCAATGTTTAAACACAGAGAATATAAAACGCATCTTATTACTTATAACTCCATATCTTGTATAAAGTACTCTCAAGATAATAATCACTTCCCAACCAAGATTATTAAAATCCAAACTATCAACTATTCATTCAACAAAACTCATTAAAT
>NZ_JBFRLX010000121.1:0-11366 GCF_041470165.1 Vibrio sp. 10N.286.46.A8 | reverse complement strand
CAAGAAATCACGTTTGATGGTGTTGTAATTAACATCCCCGGCAAATGTCGAAGGTGATACTTTTCCTGATTCAATCGCCGCTAATGGGAGTGTCACGTTCTGACCTAGTGCAGGGTCATTCTGATAATAAAGATTGAAGTTAATAAAGGTTTTATCAGACACATACCAATCGATTGATGGCGCAATCACATAGCGCTCTTCCTCAACACCGTCTACTTGCGTATCTTTCTTACGACCCAAAGCAACCAAGCGATAAGCAACGTTGTCACTCAAAGCACCCGTTGTATCAATTGAAGCTTCAACTAAGTTATCTAAACCCGTTGCTAAGCCAACTTTCGTCGACTCTTCGAACTTAGGCGCTTTTGCAATGATATTAACCATGCCTCCTGGTGGCATTGACCCGTAAAGAACCGATGTTGGACCTTTAAATATTTCCAAACGCTCCATCGCAATAGGATCAATCTGAGGTTGTACGTTCCATCCAGGAAGGATTGGCAACATCATTCCGTCATAATAGTTATTCGTAGAGTCAAAACCGCGAATTTTAACCCAATCACTAAGAACCACTGCACCACCTTTATTCTCGGTTGATACACCTGGTGCATAACGAAGAGCTTGCATTACAGACTTAACACCACGTTGTTCCATCTGTTCGCTTTCGATAACGTTAAGTGTTTGCGGCGTTTCTTCTGGCGCTAAAACGGTTTTCGTTGCTGTATTACGGTAGGCTTTACCCATAACAGTAATAGTTTCTACATTCGAATCTGCGGAAGTAGCGGTATCTTTCGCGAATGCTTGCGCTGAAAACGCAGTCAGCAACGCGACTGCCAATGATGAATACTTAAAACGAGTGTGAGTGGTCATGATTCCCTCGGTACCAATGCTTAATTGTAAATAGTAATAAATCTCATTTGCATTGTATGTATCTAGAGATGGGATAATTAACAATTTGGTGCAAATTCAAAAAGAACTTGGCCTATTTTGAGTAAAACTAGGTCAATTGCTGATTAAACACACAATTGTTCTAGTCACATTTGATCTTGTAGCCTTTGACCTTGTAACACAAAGGCTTTTGAGAAGGGGGGAGAAAGTCGGAGAGCTGAAATATGACTACGATTTGATAATTGGAACCCAGTACTCCATTTCCGCATCAGAAGCATGAGCTTGATAGCCAAATGGGTACATCTCAAGTTCATAACCATCAACGCCACGATAACCTGAATTTGGAAGCCAATTAAGCACAAACCAACTTAGAGTATGGGGTAGATGCTCTATAGGACCACGGTGCTTTACTACAGCATAGGTTTGCTTAGGGATGGTCAGCACCTCTAACTTATCAGAGATAATACTAGGCAGTTGCGGGATAGAGATCTCGTCATGAAGCTCAACGCCCGCCCAATAGTAAATATTGGTTCCGTCAAAACAAGACTGAGTCAGGTCAACAACACCAATAAACTGGAGCATGTTGGCGTCAGGGATTTCAACCTCACCTTCTAAACGTGACCATAGCTGAGGGACTTTCTGTGCGAAGTCTTGCGTCAGTGAAAACAAGCCACTGATTTCTGATGTCATTCCTTTCACTAAGAAAGGCTCTCTTTCATCAATGCGCACTTCCACAAAACTTAACGCCCTATTTTCTGAATTACTCACCGTTTCTGATACTTGTATCGGCTTTTTTAGCCCTACTCTTTTGCCTGCTTTTCTATACTGACTTGGGCTTACCCCAAACATTTGCTTAAACGAACGGCTAAAGCTTATTTCTGAATTGAATCCGAGACCAAGCGCAATATCGATAACACGATCTTTTCCATCAAGCAGCTCTTCGGCAGCCTGACTTAACTTTAGCTCTCTCACATAGTTCGCCACGGTAAGCCCTGTTTCGGCTTGAAACACTCTTTGCAGCTGCCAACGAGACCAACAGCTTTGCGTCGCCAAATCTTCTAGCGATAACGCAGAGCTAAGATTCGCATGGATATAAGCCAGAACGCGGCTGATACGGTCAAATGCAGGTGTGTTCATATTCAAGCTTTCATCTTCTCTATTTTTGACTAGGGCGTGTTGGGTTCAACAATACTTTTATCACTTAAAGTGGCTTTTATCACTGAAAAAAGGACAGCCCACCCAAACTTTATAAATCTCAAAAACGTAAAAAGCACCGAGTAGATGCTCCATTTTGTATGGTTATCCTCGACTATGTTCGTTATGATAACGCAACTGATTCTCATTTATTGATTTAAGATGCTTCCCCAACTGCACAATATTATCACTCGTCGGAAAGCCCCGTCTCTACATCAAAAAATCTTCGCTTACTCAAAACAAGTGAGCCCTTATTTAAGCGGAAGCTTTGGTGCACATAATAACAAGAGCATTGCGGTAACAAATGAGAATAGCCATAAAGAGCTCAAACGAGTTTACGATGGTCTTTCGCAAAGCCACCCAGAAGCAGGCAAAGCGTATTGGTTAACGCGAACCTGGGATCTCGTGTGTTGGCAGCCTATCTATGTGACTTTCATTTCTATCTATGGGCTTCATTCATTACCCGACATCAAGAATATCGGTCAATTTAGATACAAAGAGTTCATTACTGGCTACCGCTTCTTTAATGGTGATCATCAACATGGTTCACCAGAAGAGCTGATTCCCGATGCTGGTGAAGCCATTCTTGCACTGACTGAGTTTTATCGAAGCCAGATCAGTGAATGGACACGTATTCGCCCAGGATTTACCAATCATTTATTGGCCGATCTATTGTTAGGCAGTTTGATAAAACTTCAGCAACACGAACCAAGCCTGACCAACGATTACATTATTGCGCAAGCTAAGCTTTGGTTAGAAGCATGCCAGTTGTCTGAAAATCATTTAGACAGCCTTAAAGTAGACTCTAGTTCGGGGATGTTAAAACTGATCAGAATCAGCTGCTGCCTGGTTTATAAGTGCGATTCAAGAAAGTACTGTGATAATTGCCCTAGGCATCCAGACAACAAAAAAATCGCTTAGTCACGCCATTTATTAAAGTTCAATACGACGAGCCTTCTCCCATTGAGCTTCGCTACTGATCTAATTACAGGACTGACATGTTTCAGCTTTCAAACATAAAAATTGTTCGTGATGAACGAACCATTCTCTCAATCGAAGACCTCACGATTCCGACCAATGAACTGACAGTCGTTCTTGGCCATAATGGTTCGGGTAAATCTACACTCGTTAATTTACTCTCAGGGCAGATGTCGCCGGATCACGGCAGCGTGGAACTAGACGGCGCTTCCCTCTCTTCATTCAAAAGCAAAGATTTAGCGAAAAAAATTGCTTATCTACCGCAAAAGCTCCCCGCTTCTGCAGGCTTAACCGTAGAAGAGTTGGTTCGTTTAGGTCGCTTCCCATGGAGAGGCGCGCTAGGCCGTTGGAATTCAGAAGATAAGTCGATTATCCAACAAGCGATGGAAAGAACCGGTGTCACTGAATTCTCGCAAGCCTTGGCGGATGATTTATCTGGAGGAGAGCGTCAACGCGCGTGGGTATCGATGTTGTTGGCTCAGCAATCACCAGTACTAATCCTTGATGAGCCGACTTCGGCACTGGATGTGCATCATCAGTTTCAGCTCATGGGTTTACTGTCTGAACTAAACAAAACGGAAAATGTTGGGGTGATCGTCATTTTGCACGATTTGAATCTAGCACTGCGTTACGCGACACACATCGTTGCACTGAAAAAAGGTCAGATTGCTTTTGAAGGCAGTGCGGATAAGTTACTTGATGAACAAGCGCTATCAGCTTTGTATGAGTCTTCGATTCGCCTGATCACTCATCCAGTTCCAGCTAAGACAGCAGCAAGCGAGAAGGTTGCAGTCGTCTGTGAATAGTTCGGGCATTTCAGCTTAAGTCTAAGCTCTAAGCTCTAAGCATAAAGAAGGCCATTGAAGTCTCAGAACTTTAATGGCCTTTTCGTTTTTCACTCGCTAGCTAAATAATCAAATAACTAATTAACTAGCTCAGCTGCGACTCTCTCGCTTCTTGACTACTGAAACCACGCAAAATATTAATCAGAGTAATAATAGTGAACAACATGATGACAAGCGATAAATGCCACGCTTCTCCTAGCCCTAATTGAACTAGCCCCATACTCACCATTGAAGACACCACCATCTGCCCGCCGCCAGACATCGCAGCAGCCGCGCCAGCGTTCTTCTTATAAGGCAACATCACCAACGCCTGAGCACAAGGCAACGCAATACCATTGCCAAGAATCATCAAGAACTGGCCAAGCATGAGATACAAAGGCTCAAGTGGGCAAAAGAAAAGCCACAACGCCGCAGAGATATGCAATACAGGGGTACATAACAGAGTTTTCTTGTTGCCCAACATGGGGCGAATACGGTTACATAAACTTGTTCCACCCAGCATCCCTAAAGCAGGAATCACCGCCCACATCGCGTATTCATCAGACGTCATGCCAATCTGATTTTGCATAATAAATGGCATCACTGATACGGTAGTGATCATCAAACTAAAGTTAAGCCAGCCAATACTCGCAAAACTCATAAAATAACGAGAAGTGAGTAGCTCTTTGTATTGAGAAACCATTTTCTTTGGCGAAGGAATAGCGGAGATCTGAGTGACGGTTTCCTTAAACTTGAACGCCAAAACCATCCAAGCTAATGAGACATAGCCAAGTAGCGAGATGAACACCATGCTCCAGCCAAAATGGAAGTTAATAAAGCCGCCGATTACGGGCGCAATCAAAGGTGTAATAGACGCGACCATCGCAATGTAGGACATAGCTAAAGGTAAATCTGCCCCACTGAATCTATCCCGCGTGGAAGCACGAGCAAGTACAGCGCAACAACCCGTTCCTAAGCCTTGCAGAAAACGTCCCATCACCATGCTAGTAAATGAATGGCTAAAGAAGATGATCATTAATAGCCCAAGCATCGCAATCAACAAACCACTTAACAGCACCTTCTTACGCCCTAGAGCATCGGAAATTGGACCATAGATAAACTGAGAAGGTCCAAAACCTAACAAATAGACACTCACCAGAAGCTGAGCTTGCTCTAGCGAAACATCAAAGTCTTTCGCGATCCATGGTAATGATGGAAATACCAGCCCCATACTGAGTTGGCCGATGCTGATGACCAAACACGCAAGTAGGATCGATTTAAAGTCAAATCGACGACTCATGATGTAAAGTATCCAATATAACAGCTGTTTTGAGATCGGGTGGTTTGAGAATAGATAGCTTGGGTATCAACCTGACAACATAAAGACAGAGAAAACAGCGAAGATGTTGCAAGGGTAGTATTCATTATGCTCCGAAGGAATCGAATAGAGAATGGCAGGCTAAACATACGTGAGCTTGCTTACTCATACAACACTGGTTGAACTAAATAAATGAATAGTCACTTTTCAGTAACCCAACCTTTGCACCTGTCGACCACAAGCTAAACTAATACCACGTCATGAAAACAAAGGACTCCCATGAACAATCATCATCGTATTATTTCCTGTGCTTTGGCACTCATCGCATCGAGTCCAATATCCTCTGCTTTTGCATGGCAAGTAGAGAAGATCACCGACGGACTCGAGATTCCATGGGGTCTCGCTTATGTCGATGACAGTACTATGCTTCTCACAGAAAAAGCTGGCGTCATTAAACAGGTTGATTTAAAGACGGGTGAGCAAAGCACACTGTTCAGGCTGCCCAATATTTGGGCGAAAGGCCAAGGTGGTCTGTTGGATATCGCGCTCTCCCCTTTTGAAATCGGAAAGTTCTACGTCACTTACAGTAAAGACGTCGATGGTGAAGGAGTAACGACACTGGCTTCTGCTAATTACAGCAATAATGAAGTTACCAATTGGACAGACGTGTTTGTATCTAAATCCAGAACGGACACCGGACGTCACTTTGGTAGCCGTATCACCTTTGATGATAGCCACCTCTATTTTTCAATCGGCGACCGTGGTGGTCGAGACAACGGCCAAGACACCATGACTCACGCCGGATCAATATTACGATTGAATGCTGATGGAAGCACACCAAGTGATAACCCATTCTCGGATAACAGCAAGGTGCTCAATGAGATTTGGAGCTATGGCCATCGTAATCCACAAGGCTTGTATTACGACTTCCCGACCCAGAAGCTGTGGTCGATTGAACATGGCCCGCGAGGTGGTGACGAAATTAATTTAATAAAAACAGGTGCCAACTACGGGTGGCCTGTCACATCACACGGAAAAGAGTATTGGGGGCCAATTAGCGTAGGCGAGTCTGAAACTAAGGATGGCATTGAAGCGCCTAAAAAAGTCTACGTTCCTTCAATCGCTCCGGGGAGCTTGATTGTTTACCAAGGGGATAAATACCCAGAGTTAAAAGGAAAGCTGCTGGCTGGCGCACTTAAGCTTACCCACATAAATATTGTGACAGTCAATGGACAAGGTGATGCAATTAAAGAGGAACGTATTTTAGAAGATTTAGGCGATAGGATAAGAGACATTGAAACTTCACCAAGCGGCGACATCTTTTTCAGTACCGATAATGGCAACCTGTATCGCTTGAAAAAGTAGTCAAAACCTCGTTCCAATAGAAACATGATGCTTAAAGTGAGATGTATAAATATAAGCCGTTAAAATTGGGTTCAGGCACCAAGTAGCGGCTTAATAATTTGGAAAATAAATATGCCAAAACAGTGCAATTACTCCAAATTCGTCATCAACTTCGACCACCTTTTTCACAAAAACTACAACAAATCACCATACAACTGTAACTCCATGATATTTAAGGAATGCAAAGTTTGACTACCCCCAAGTTTCTGCAACCTTTCACTATGGATTCGATTGACTATCCCCTAATTTGATTTAGACTTCATCTCGGCTAGAAAGAAAGTTCTTTGTATATAAACATTTCGTTGGATTACTAGTAACCCCGTTGTGTTGTACGCAATAGCAATAAACTTTTCCGCGCTATCAGTGCCACAATTGGCTCAAAATAAAAATTTAATTTTAGGATATCATCATGTCTAACACAGTTACTGGTAAAGTAAAATGGTTCAACGAAACTAAAGGCTTCGGCTTCATCGAGCAAGAAAACGGCCCAGACGTATTTGCACACTTCTCTGCAATCACAGGCGACGGTTTCAAAACTCTTGCTGAAGGCCAACAAGTTGAGTTCACTGTATCTCAAGGTCAAAAAGGCCCACAAGCTGACAGCATCAAAGTACTTTAATTTAGTATTTTAAAGCTTTCTAAAAATAGCCAGCCTCTGCTGGCTATTTTTTTACCCGCTATTCAGAGATTTAAGGTAACAAGGCGCCCTACGACCGATGAAATAGACCTGTTAAAAGAAGCACTAGAGAATACGAGCAGATCAGAGAAAACAAAATCCTCTACTCTATACTTTTAGACTTCAGCATCCTGAGCTGTATGAGGGTAAGCGAAGTTTGTGGTATTCGATGGGAAGACTTAAACGAAGAACTTAAAACAGTGATCGTACGTGACCGAAAAGACCCACTTAAGAAAGAAGGCAACCACATGGTCGTTCCTCTACCTGGTGAAGCATTCGATATTGTAATGAAGCAAGAGCGTAAGGGGGAGTTGATATTTCCATATAACCCTCGCTCAGTTGGCCGAGGCTTTGTTGAGGTGTGTCAAACGGTTGGGGTTGATAACCTACGCTATCATGACCTACGCCGTGAAGGTGCAAGCCGTTTGTTCGAGAAAGGCTTTACTATTGAGGAAGTTGCTCAAGTAACTGGTCATAGGAACCTAAATACCTTGTGGCAGGTTTACACCCAGTTGTTTCCGCATAAATTGCACGACCGCAAGATATAAAAGCGATTAATTGTTTGTAGTGAATATAAAAATATTGACTCGAAAGGGACCTATTTGTGTTCACAAGTAGGTCCCTTCACGATGGTGAATAAAAGCTATTCAACCTATCAAGGCTCTGAACAAAACCTTGTCAGTTATATTGCTAAATTAGGATATAACTGATTAGCTGTGAAGTAAGGGAAAATAACGCCAAACTAACCCGCACGAAACCTTGGCATAGACTTTCGCGAAACAAAAACACCAAGCGTAGAGTGTCGGGTTTGGTGCCTTGTTAGGTTCTTTAGTATTGAAACACCAATTTGACCAAATGAGGACATGGAGAATCAAACTTAAGATGAACCAACGAACATGTTTTGGAAACAACCTTAAATGAAACAACTCCATCACCGAGCGCACCAATAACATATGATTCATCGTCGAAAGGTTTAGTAAAGTTGAATGAGAAGTCGAGTAACCCATTATCTACAAGAGAAGATATGTTTTTCGCATCGAGGATATTTACGACAGAATTAGGATCAAACTTAATATATGCAAGTGCATCAGTTTCCTCATGTTTTATAGGAGGGTTAATTAACTTTTGGCTTATCTCTTTATATTTTCTAAGTGACTTTCTATCAATTGTTCCATCATGAGCTAGTCGATGACAACTTGGGCACAAGGCAACTAAATTATCTGGCTTATGTTCTCTACACTTTGCCCAAGGTACTATGTGATGCAAATCTATATTTGCAGAATCTTTACAAGCGGGGATTAAGCACCTATGCCCAGCTTCAACGAGAACCTCTCTTCTCACTTCTGCTGGTATTGTTGGCCTTTTAGTCATTCAAATCTCCTTGTAGAACCTAACGAATGATATGAGATCCCTCTAGCTGACACTCTACGTGACATACTTACTTAGTACACGCTAAAGAACTGGAGGTTACTATCTCCACCATTAAAATTATTTGCACTGATGCAATAGCAAGTACGTCCTACGCTACGCATAATAAAAATGCTACACGTTGAGAGTCACTCTTGAGCAGTTTGTTAAATGAATTTTATTCCTCAGCGTTAGTCAAAATTGTACCAGTAGCGTTAGCGATAATTGCAGGCCAATACATATCTTTTAAATCGATAGCGTTCAGCGCATAGATTATTGTCGACAAGCCAATTCCGAATGCTTTCCCTTGGATATTAGGAATATGATTCATGCTACTCTCTCCCTTGACCAAAAAAGGGGAAGTAAACGAGCCTCCTATCGCAGGAACAACAACATGATCTTTACCACCAATGATTAAGTCTGGAAAGTTAAGATCTGACACATACAAAGGAGAATTCGAGTCCGTTCTAGGATTGCATTGAAGATGTAGAGGCGTAGGGTCTGCTAATTGCTCCCTTGAACTTCTATTTAGCTTTATATTTCTCGCTAGAATACACCCGTACATTGGATTACGAACTTTCGGCCACCCTAAGGAGCCTTGGGAAGCAGAGTTAAATTTGACATAACGATCAATATCACCAATATGCTTTGGAGAGCGCGCTAAACTTTTCGCGAGATGCACCTGATTAACTGCTTTCATCAGACTTTGACCATCAGACATGTCACCTTCTACATGTAATGTATTTTTTGCTTCGATATAAGCATATACCGCTTCTACCGGTATAAATTGCTTACGCCATAAACTGTCTTCATTTAGCATTCTGAGAATAGGAAATCGATGCTTATCATAAATGATAATGTCATCACCGGCTTGAGCGCCATCTTTAGTAATTATATGCCCTCGACATACGCCATACTTCTCCGGCAAAAAGGTTTTAAGTAGTTTACAGATGCCAATTTCAAACTCATCACCGACATCAAAATTGTAGATGGTCTCGATCTCATTGAGTATCGCTTCAACTCGAATATTAATTTTTGCAACAAAATCGTTGTACATATGTTTCCTAATTCATTTAACGACAAAATTAAGGCGTGAGCAACGCTACCACGCTACCTAAAATATTGTTCTATAAGACTAAGCTGGCTTGAAGCGAAACCGCCAAGCGTTGTGAATCACTATCAAATGCCTTGTTATAATTACATTTTCCAGTAAAGACTATCAGCAGCCATCTCTTTATATACATCCAAAATATCGTCTGAATACGGATAAACCATCGTAGCTCCGCATTTTGGTCTCTGTAGCAGCACTTTTTTCATCATTGAAAACAGACCCGGCTGCTTTGCGTAATAAAGTCCAGGAACACTGTTTGGAGAGTTAATCGCCGTATTCAAAGTATGCTCGAAAAAGGAGTAAACATGGTCCTCTTCACCTTCGGTCAGCTCAAATGCTTCAAATATAAACTTGATCTTGTCATCACTATAGCCTCGAATATCACGCAATATAGCACCAACACCTAGAACAAAAATTCCGTCAATTGATGCTAGTTGAGCAGATTTATCTTGAGGCCAACGTGATTTTGTAAAATCAATTCGCTGTTCAATTGACAGCTGTCCATCGATATCCTTGTCATAAAACTCGTATATTGAATCAAAGTAACTTTGAGGGAACTTAAGTGAACTGTCGTACGCGAATATATACCTGGAAATATTAAGATTTTGAATATAAGGAGTGCGGACAAAGTCAAAAATGCCATCAGATGCAAACATAGCTTTCTTAAATGTTTGGCTCGTTAAGGTACTTTTTACTTCTATTACGGCTTTACAAGCTTCAGGAGGGACAATAACAAAGTCATGGTCACGGAAAATTGCAGCGTATTCGTTAGAGTCCCAAATGATAATATCTTGTTGCTTTGATTTTATTTCATTTCCATTTTCATCAAGCGAAAGAATAAAGCCCGAGCTTACCTCATACTTTTTTGGTAATAGTTGTTTAAGTAAGCTTCTTAGTAGTTCTTCTTTATAATTTCCAACTGAAAGCCAGTGGTCGCGACCAATAAGGAAGTCTAATCGTTTCATTTTGCTTTTCAATTCATGACTGTGAGAACTAAAAAAGCTCGATACATCGTCTTTCAATGATACCTCCTGTTGTCATAGCGCCCTGCTAAGTGGCTCGCACGCTTACCACAACACTAAACGTAACACCGTCCCAGACAAACTGCCGTGCGTTGATAGTCTGTCTTGAGCAGTTTGTTATGTATTAGGTTGGCGTAAATTCTGCTTCAATAGTTTTCGAATTTCCTTAACTTCAAACTCAATCTCTGTAAAAAGTTCAATTTCCTTTTTTTCGTCAATAGCGTGTTTAAATTCGTGTCTTTTTTCTATGAAATTTTCAAGGCGTTCACACAGAACTTCATCGTCAATCAATAACTGAGCTTCAGCCAACAAGCCTAAGTCTTTGAAAAAGGAATTGTCTTCAGAATTTTGCCCCAAAGACTGGAGGTTAGACATTAGGTTTGAGAAAGCTATTAACTTCCTATCACGTAACCAACTCCGGATTTCTTTTTGTTCTTGATACGGTTGGAGGATCAGTAGCTCAAATATTTTGACGCTAATTCCGCCTAAGCCAAATACTGATAACAACTTAATTAGTTCCATAATCTCTAACTTTAGTAGCCTTCTGGTT
>NZ_JBFRLX010000120.1:0-19139 GCF_041470165.1 Vibrio sp. 10N.286.46.A8 | reverse complement strand
AAGCGCATGAAATATAATGGTTATTTAATTGGCACAACTCCTGCAGTCTCATTGTGAAGCTAAACGTTTTAAAGAAGTAACTTCAAGACAAATGTCAGAAAGGCGAAACAAGAATTATAAAGGCAGGGTCCAAATTATGAATACGCATTTAACGAAGCACGGTAAAAAGATCATACACGTTGTTCAACACCTCGCTCCCGGCGGATTAGAAACCCTAACGTTAGATTTGCTGCGCCTTACTAAACCAACAGACCAAGTGTTGATTGTCAGTTTAGAAGGGACAAAAGAAGACTCGATCAACAACTGGCATAAATTAAAGCAGTATCAAAATCAAATCGTCTTTTTGGACAAAGCACCAGGCGTACAACTCAGTATCATCATCAAATTGATGAAAGCATTTAACGGTATTCGACCTGATGTTGTTCACACGCATCACATAGGCCCACTGCTCTACGCGGGTTACGCTGCCCGTGTAACTGGGGTTCCTACTCGAATTCATACCGAGCATGATGCTTGGCATTTGAAAAATAACAAACGTCGTCGCTTACAAGCCCTTGCATTGAAAGCGGCTCAACCAACGTTAGTGGCCGATGCAACACGCGTTTACAATCAGTTACGTTGTGCGTTTTCATACAAAAACATCATCACGATTAAAAACGGCGTAGATTGCGAGAAGTTTAAACCGATGTCAAAAGCAGACGCGAGAGCAAAGCACAACCTACCAACCGACAAATACATCATTGGTTGTGCGGGGCGTTTAGAGCACGTGAAAGGTCAAGACCAGCTGATTAAGGCACTTGCTCTACTGCCATCAAACACCGTTGTCGCACTGGCGGGTGATGGTTCGCAACGCAAGCAACTAGAGCAACTGGCTAACCGCTTGAACCTTAATAACCGTGTAATCTTCCTAGGTCTCGTTGAAGACATGACCACCTTTTACGGCGCGTTAGACACCTTCTGCCTACCTTCACGTCATGAAGGGTTACCGCTTTCAACTCTTGAGGCTCAAGCATGTAACATCCGTACCGTCGCGATGAATGTCGGTGCGGTTGACGAAACCTTATGTCCCATCAGCAGTTCCCTCGTCAAAAGTGGCAGCATTGCCGGATTAGCCAGCGCGCTATTAGAAAAACAAAATGAACGCTTTCTGTCTCCTCGTCGTTATGTGCTCGACAACTTCGATATCATCAAAATGGTTTCGTCTTACAACGACATCTCAGAAGGAGCATACGCATGATCGATTGGTTACTTGCGGGACTTTGTCTGTTTTCAGGTGCGTTAATTATCTATCATCACGCTGCCTATCCTTTACTACTACGCTGGTATGCCAAAAGCCACCCAGCACGTCAAATTGAAGAGAGCCATCGTTGTTACAAAGATGAACAGCAAGATTGTACGTTACCAACCATCACCATTCTTGTACCGGCATTTAACGAAGAGCAATGGATCGCTGACAAGATCCGTAACCTTGCTTCACTCGATTACCCAAAAAAGAAGTTACAAGTGATTATTGCTTGTGATGGTTGTTCTGATGACACGGTCGAAATTGCTCAAATGACGATCCAAGAAGCGATGTGCAGTGATGTTCATTTTGAGATACATGACCATCAATTAAACCGAGGTAAAGTCACGGTTATAAATGAGGAAGTGACAGGCATAACCAGTGATATTACAGCGATGAGTGATGTGTCAGCCCTTATTTCATTGGATGCACTGCTTATTGCCGCCGCTCACTTTGAAAGTGACAAGGTTGGCGTGGTAAACGCAACGTATCAGCTTTTCCAAACAGGTAACGAAGGTGAAAATACCTATTGGCAGTATCAAACCGCCGTTAAAGAGTCAGAAGCTTCATTAGGTTCGAGCTTAGGTTCTCATGGCGCTTTCTACTTGTTTAGAACACACCTGTTCGAACTGCTTCCACTCAACACTATTAATGATGATTTCATCCTACCGATGCGAATCGTTAAACAAGGTTACATCGCAGAATACGAAACACAAATGGTCGCACTGGAACTAGAAGGATCAAATTTAGAAACAGAGTTCAAAAGAAGACTTCGTATTTCAGCGGGTAACATGCAACAAGCGATTCGATTGTTTGGCTTGTTCAGCCCGAAGTTCAAAGGCATCGCGTTTGCGTTCTTCTCAGGAAAAGGACTGCGTCTACTCACTCCATATTTAATGATTGTGTGCTTGGTGTGCTCAATCTTACTTAACAACTACTTGGTATTTGAAGTGTTGTTATGGGCTCAAGTTGCCGTTTATACCATTGGCGTACTTGGCTGCATCTTGCCAAAGCGTCTCGTAAATAAACCTATTTCATTAATCTCTTATTTGATAGTTGGACACTATGCCAACTTCATTGGTGGCATTCGTTACCTAATCGGGCTAGAAAACTCACCTTGGACACGAGCGAATCATTAAGGACTTATTATGATGAACATTGAACAGCTATCTACCCAAAACTTATACCAATACAAAATCTCTCGTGCTAAACGTACTTTCGATTTCGTAAGTTCACTGATTGCTTTGATTTTGCTAGCGCCCGTATTTCCATTGATTGCGATGGCTATTGTACTCACTTCTCGTGGCCCGATTTTCTACCGTCAACTGCGTGTTGGTAAATCGACACCGGAGAAAATGGAAATCTTTGAGATCATGAAATTCCGTAGTATGTACGAAGATGCAGAAACGCGTTCTGGTGCTGTTTGGGCTACGGCAAACGACCCACGAATTACACCCGTTGGCCGATTTTTGAGAAAGATGCGTCTTGATGAGTTGCCACAACTGATCAATGTATTGAAAGGCGAGATGTCTCTAATTGGTCCACGCCCTGAACGCCCTACTTTTTACACCAAACTAGAGAACGAAATCCCTTACTTTGCTGACCGTACATACGGCGTAATGCCTGGTATTACGGGGCTTGCACAAGTAAATCAAGGTTATGATACCTGTATTGATGATGTACGTCGTAAAGTGGGCTTTGACCACAGTTATGCACTGAGTCTGTGCTCTATGAAATCTTGGATTGTGGCTGATCTCAGCATCATTTCTAAAACAATCATAGTAATGGTCGATGGACGTGGACAATAAGTGAGATGTGTTCGCGGTGATGGATGTTTTTTTATAGTCTACTTAAGGATATGTAACTCTTGACGCTTGATAGAAAGTGGCGACCAAATTGCTTAACAATTGGTCGCCACTTTTAATTTATATTGGAGTGTTTATGCTTATTTAGTATCTAAAGCTTAAATTGACCAACAAGTTGGCTTAATTGCCCACCAGCCTGTTTAAGTTCATCCACAGCGGTACTTGATGTTTCACTCGATATCAGCAGTGAACTTACAATGTCACGTATAGTCACCAAGTTACGGTTTATTTCTTCCGTTACTGAGCTTTGCTCTGTTGCCGCAGTTGCTATATGGTCGGTCATTGCATTGATTGAGGCTACAGCGGTGCTAACATCATTTAAACCCGCTGATATATCATTTGATGAAGTCACAACATCCTGACAAGTATTACTACTTTCACCCATCGAAGAAACCGCTTGTTCAACCAACTTATGAAGTTCATCAAGCATGGTCTTAATCTCTAGCGTACTACCTTGAGTTCTACTTGCAAGGTTACGTACTTCGTCTGCTACTACAGCAAAGCCTCGACCTTGCTCACCTGCTCGTGCGGCTTCGATCGCTGCGTTTAGTGCTAGTAAGTTAGTTTGTTCTGCAATCTCGCCAATAACCTGTAACACACCATCTATCTTTTTAGACTGGTCGTGGAGTGAATTCATGTGTTGACTTGTGGTCACTACATTCTGTTCTAACGAGCCAATAGATTGTGTCGACTTTTGCACAAGGTTTTGAGCATTATGAGCGTCATTGTTAGCTTCATTCGTTGCACTAGCCACTTGATGAGCACTTTGTGCCACTTCGTTTGCTGTACTACTCATCTCAGTAACCGCTGTCACCACCTGCTCTGTCTCGTGGTTGTGCTCTTGAAGTTGATTACTTAGGTGAACCGTTTGGCTACTTATTTGGTCAGTGGCCGTCGTAACATTATTTGTAGCTTTCGAAACATCAGTAATAATATTGTGGAGCTTGCCGACAAACTGGTTAAATGCTTTACCTAATTGTCCAATTTCATCTGTACCCGACACATTAATTCGATGGGTAAGATCACCTTCACCATTCGCAATGTCGATAAAGGTATTAAGCATGTCTTTGATTGGGGCAATCATGCGTGAAGCAACATAAGACATGATCAGACAAGTTAGGGCTACTAATGCAAGTGCAGTAATGACAATTGTTGAAATTTGCGTTTCCATACGCTCACTGGCTTCTTGACGGTAAACCTCTGTAGCCTTAGCAATGTCATCAATATACAGACCCGTACCTAAGAACCAACCCGTTCCCGAAATAGGAGCAGCGTAAGCAATTTTTGGTTGAGGGACAGACGATCCAGGTTTGTCGTAAATGTATTCAATGAAACCACCACCTCTTGTCGCCTGTTCATGTAGGCGAACCGTGATTTTGATGCCATTCGGATCTTTTAAACTGCCGCCATCTTTACCTTCAAGTTGAGGCTTTAGACTGTGAACAATGTAGTGATCATTTTCGTCGAACACAAAGAAGTATCCGCTGCCATTAGAAAAACGCGCTTCTTTTAACGCGAATCTAACCGCTTCTTGCGCTTCTTGATCTGTACCAAAACGTCGAACTACATCTTCAACTACAGATTGAGCGATAGTAGCTGCATCTTCAATATTGTTCTTACGTTCATCGGTTAAGACCGTTTGGTAATCTTGAATTTCATATTCAAGAGCCGATAGTTGGGAGTTAATAACAATGACTAGAGTCACAATCGCAACCAACATCGCTGGTACAATTGCAGACAAAAGCATCTTCATTTTCATAGATAAATTATACATAAGTAGTCTCAAACATTATATTCGCGAAGATATTACATCATGCATACTTTTAAATAAACGCCGTACTTATTGATTGTATCGATGAGGTGATTTCGTTTTTCATTAAGTCACCTGAGTACATATGTCTCATACACACCAATAGGTTATTAATTATTCGTTGTTTTTTCGATTTTATGTACTATTTGATATACGATAACTGTTGTCATCCAATACCCAAATTCGAAACCAACCCTATGAAAATCGAAGATCTTAAGTTGTTCACCACCGTTGTCGAACTGGGTAGTTTTACTGCCGCCGCTAATGCTCTTGACCTTCCGCGAGCTAACGTTAGCCGTAGAATTAACGACCTTGAGAAGTCTCTCGGCATTCAACTGTTCTTTAGAACCACACGAAGCCTCTCCTTAACCAAATCTGGCGAGCTCTATTACAAAGAACTACTCAATGCATTGAGTGCGCTCGACAAAGCAAACCATGTCGCTTCCAACCTGTCGGAGATTGCACACGGACAAATTAAGATCGGTCTATTGCCAGAAACCAGCGATATCATGCAGTCGACTCTGTTTAAATTCCAAGATATGTATCCTAAGGTTGAGCTTGATATTCGCAACATTAGTAACGGCTTTGTCGACATGTACCGTCAAGGGTTAGACCTCGCTATGCATGGTGGTACGTTGAGCGACGCAAACGTGGTTGCCCGTAAAGTGATGGTTCTTCAACGTATTTTTGTCGCAAGCCCTGAATTTATTGAGAAACAAGGCAAGCCTTCAAGCCTAAGAGAGCTCACTAATTACCCATTTGTTTGCTTCAGGTGGCCAAGTGGGGACATCGATAAAGAATGGGACATCAAAGATCACACCATCAAAGTAGAACCTTCGGTCGTTAGTGACAGCATTGGCTTTGTTAAAGGCGGTGTTATTCGACATAGAGGTATCGCATTGTTACCAGAACTTTTGGTGCGACATCAACTCAAAGACGGTAGCTTGATTAACCTATTCCCCGACGACAATCTTCAAAAAGAAGAAGCATGGTTGCTCTACCCTCAGCGTAAAGCGTTAAGCCATTCAGCGCAGCTTTTGATTGATTTTCTATTACAAGAACTTCCAAAACTCTAACCATTGTAATGATTATTGTGACAGTGTTTCACGAGCAGGCTAGATTATCCTAACGAAATAGAAAGATAGAATCGCTTCATAAATTCAAGAGGAGCAATCCATGAAGCCTATCTTTCAACATTCATCTATTTTTCAACGTTCGTCTACTTCTCAACAGACACCTATATTCAAATATACAGTCATTGCACTAAGCTTAACCGCCCTGTTTGGCTGTAATGACTCAGAGGCGACTGCGCCTCAAAAACAAGCTCGACCAATTCAAGTGATTCAACTTGAGCCTCTTTCACATACGGCTGAAAAGTCTTTTACTGGCAAGATACAATCATCGGAAACGGCTGGCGTTGCGTTTCGTGTGCCTGGCACTATTCAAAATATGATGGTCTCTGTTGGTGATTCAGTAAAAAAAGGGCAACCCCTTGCGCAGTTAGACCCTCATGACTATCAAGTCGCGTTAGAAGAGTTACAAGCACGAGCCCTTGAAGCTAAATCTGCACACAAATTGGCGACATCCGAACTTGTACGCGTAAAACAAGCCATCGCTGATAATGCGATTGCCGATGTTAACCTAGACCGTGCTATTAGCGGGTACGAGCGAAGTGAAGCGGCGGTTAAAGTCGTAGAACAGAATATACGCCGTGCGAAAGATTCGATTCGTTATACCCAATTGCTCGCCCCTTTCGATGGTGTGGTTGCGGCATCCAATTTTGACCAGTACGAACAAGTAATGCCGGGCATCTCGGTGTTCACAATCCACAATCCAGATAAACTTGAAGTTAAAATTCAAGTACCTGAAAATTTGATTCATGAGTTCAAACCAAATCAAAGTTCTGTCATAGATTGGTATGGTTCAGAGACTAAACTAATTGGTTATGCCGCTGAAATTTCGACGTCACCTCACCCTATCAAGCAGACCTATGCGGTTACTTACCATGTCGACTCCACTGACAAATCGGTATTGCCTGGAAAAGCGGTCACATTGACGACTCAACTTGGAGAATCTAGCAGTAATTTCTGTTTGCCCTATTCTGCGTTAGTCAACCAAACGGGTATCGAGCAAGTATTCACTGTTAAAAATGAACAAGCTCATGGCGTGACTGTGGATGTGATTTCTATGTCCAAAAACACTGTGTGTGTTGAATCGACGCTCAATGATGGCGACTTCGTGGTCGTGAGTGGCGCGCAATACGTGGTGGAAGGACAGTACTTCTCCAATATTCAAGTTAAAAGCCTGTAGGTGAACCATGATGAATCTAGCTGATTTTGCAATCAAACAACGCACCTTCATCCTGTTTTTCACTGCACTGAGTGTCATCGCAGGCCTGTTTTCTTATTTTGAGCTTGGAAAACTTGAAGACCCAAGCTTCACCATAAAGACGGCCGTCGTTGTAACGCTCTACCCTGGCGCTTCTGCGGAAGAAGTGGAACAACAAGTCACCGATATCGTCGAAACCAAACTCCAAGAAATGGCGACACTTAATCGGCTTCGATCTTTATCGCGCCCCGGCATGTCGATGGTATTTGTCGACCTAAAAGAGTCTCTTAATTCAAAAGCACTTCCTCAAGAGTGGGACTTATTACGCCGTAAAGTGTCTGATATGAAGTTATTGCTACCTTCAACTGCACAGATCAGTGTCGTACAAGACGAATTCTCTGAAGTCTACGGCATGCTTTTCTCTATCCACAGTAAAGATGCATCGCCAGCTGAACTAAGACGTTACGCAGAAGAGCTCCAACGCAGAATTAAAACCGTCGATGGTATTAAGAAGATTGAACTGCATGGTGTTCAACCACGCGTTGTTCATATCGATATCCCCGATGAAAGGTTGGCGCAATACGGCCTATCTATCACACAAGTTTGGTCGCAGTTGAATACGCAAAACATGACGTTTGATGCGGGTAAGTTTTCAGTAGGTACTGAGCGAATCCGAGTTCAACAGTCGAGTGAGTTCAGTTCGTTAGACGACATCAAAAACCTGATGATCAAAGGCGGCGTGAGTGAATTGGGAACCAGTTTAATTCGCTTAGGCGATATCGCTGACATCACAATGGGTTACCAAGAGCCAATGATGACAGAAAACCGCTACAACGGTGTACCTGCAGTCACATTAGCGATGAGCCCAGTCACCGGTATTAACGTGGTATCACTTGGCGATGAAATCAATCAGATCGTCAACGATTTTCAAACAACCTTACCACTAGGTGTTGATATTGCGACAGTTGCTAACCAACCTGAAGAAGTTCAGAAATCGATCGACAACTTCGTAAGCAACTTATTAGAAAGTGTCGCGATTGTCTTTATCGTCTTGTCGGTATTCATGGGATTAAAAAGTGCAACCATCGTCGGTTCGAGCCTCCTGCTGACTATCTTGTTGACGCTTATCTACATGAACATGACTTCGATTGACTTACACCGAGTCTCGCTAGGTACCTTCATTCTTGCCCTCGGCATGTTGGTAGATAACGCTATTGTCATCACCGACATGATGATTGTGAAAATCAACAAAGGCATCGACCGCACTAAAGCCGCGATTGACTCTGTTAAAGAGACCGCAACACCACTCTTTGGTGCGACTGTTATCGCTATCATGGGTGCGAGCCCTGTAATCTTTTCTAAAACCGATGCTGCTGAGTTCGCAAGCTCGGTATTCCTTATCATCGCGTCGTCATTGTTACTGTCTTGGCTAGTTGCGATGACCTTCACAGCTTTGATGTGTTGGTTCTTCATCAAGCCAACTAAGCAAGCTGATAACACCAAAGTCAGCTTATACCGTAAGAGTGTCGACTGGACTGTCGATAATCCGCTTAAAGCATTGAGCACTTTGGTTCCGTTGATATTAGTGACTGCATTAGCTATCCCGAACATTGCCGTTAACTTTATTCCACAAGCCGACCGACCGATCCTATTTCTAGATTACTGGCTGCCGAACGGTGCCAAGGTTGAACAAACCTCAGAAGACATGAAGCGAATCGAACGATGGTTGTTGGAACAGCCGGAAGTCGAAAGTATTTCAACCTATGTTGGCGCAGGTGCTCCTCGCTTCTCAGTGACTATAGAGCCAGAACCGTTCGATCCGGCCTATGGTCAGATTTTGATTAACGCGACCGATTTTCCGTCACTAAGCCCATTGATCGCACGCGGTGATAAATGGTTAATGGAAGAGTTTCCGAACGCAGACCCTCGCTTTAGAAGCTTAAAATTGGCGACGGCGGATAAATTCAGCGTTGAAGCACGTTTCTCAGGCCCTGATGCCGAGATCTTACATGGCTTATCAGAGCAAGCAAAAGCAATCTTCGCAGAACACCCAGACACCAAGTACGTTCGTGACGACTGGCGACAGAAAAGTAAAGTATTTGAGCCTGTCATCAACCAAGAAAAGATGCGCACTGCAGGTATAAACCGCGCGGATATTGCGTTCGCGATGAAGCGAGCTTCAGAAGGTATGCCCTTGGGTCGTATGAACTTAAACGATGAACTGGTAACAATTCAACTGCGAGGCACAAAGAGTTCGATTCAGTCATTGGAAACGTTGCCCGTTCGATCTCTGTTGGGCATCCACAGTGTTCCACTTGGCCAAGTTGTCGATGGATTTGAATTAAGCAGCGAAGAAACCATGATTTGGCGCCGTGACCGTGTAAAAACCATCACAGCACAAGCAGGTGTCGGTCGTTACACCACACCAGCAGCGGTGAGGAACTCAATTAAAGATCAAATTGAAGCGATTCATTTTCCTGATGGTTATAGCCTTGAATGGGGTGGCGAATATTACGACGAGCACAAAGCCGTCAGCGATATTCTTAAACAGCTACCTAAAGCAATCTTGTTAATGATCATCATCTTGGTGGCGATGTTTAACGGATTCAAACAACCAGTGATTATCTTCACTACCCTACCGCTAGCAGCGACGGGTGCCACATTCAGCTTATTGCTATTGGATAAACCATTCGGATTTATGGCATTGATAGGCGCCGTAACCTTAACAGGTATGATCATCAAAAACGGCATTGTATTGATGGACCAAATAGAACTTGAACGTAAGAACGGGCGCTCACTATCTGACGCCATCAAAGAAGCAACCGTGAACCGCACAATGGCGATTTCAATGGGGGCACTTACTACAGCACTTGGCATGATCCCGTTGTTAAGCGACCTACTGTTTGACCAGATGGCGGCAACCATTATCGGTGGCTTAGCTGCAGCAACCGTGCTGTCTCTGTTTGTGATGCCTGCGCTGTACAAGCTTTTCTATCGAACTGAAGAAAAAAAGACAGTAGCAAAAGCAATCAAAGACGCCGTGATTGTGCTTGATGCAACACCTCAGCCTTCAAACAGCGGCAATACAACTTCATTCAACAAGGAGCAATAAACATGCGTCCACTAACTAAGTTTAAAGTCGCTCCTATAGCGCTCGCCTTGTTATTGACAGGTTGCGCGGTTGGTCCAGATTACGAAGAACCTCAAACGACCATGGCAGAGACCTTCTTGTATAGCCAAGGTGATGTGAGCCAAGACGGCGTGAGCCAAAACGAACAGCACAATAATTGGTGGACACAGTTCAATGATCCCACGCTCAATCAGTTAGTGGCTGATGTTAAAAACCAGAACATTCCACTTAAACTGGCCGCTGAGCGAATCAACATGGCTAACTCATATAAAAGCGTTGTGGAGTCGTTCAAAGTTCCGACCATTAACGTCGGCGGTGGTTATTACAACTACCAACTGAGTGAGAACGACTCCCTACTTGGCCCGGTATTTGGTGCCTCTGATGCGGTTGAGTCAGCAACGGGCATGTCGTTACTTGAAGCCCAGCACGATGGTGGGTTCTTAGGTGCGAGCATCGCGTGGGAAATGGACTTGTTTGGACGTATCGACAAACAATCCAACGCAGCGACGATTCGAATTGAACAAGCCGAGATATTCCAATCAGGCTTGAACACCTTGATCACTGCCGATGTCATTCACAACTACCTGCAATATCGTGGCGCGCAAGAGCGAAAAATGATCGCACTAGAGAACATAGCCGACCAAAAGCAGACTTTAGAATTGGTCACCAAAGTGGTTCGCAGCGGCTACGGGTCTGAGTTAGATCTTGCTCAAGCCAAAGCCATGCTTGCGGCGACTGAATCTATTGTTCCTCAACTTGAAATAGCAGAGCAAGTTCACAAACAACGCATGGCAGTTCTGTTAGGCGAATCACTCACGAGCGTAAACCAACGTTTAGTCGGTGAATTCACTCTTCCGCGAATGAACGATGTAATTCCGACAGGCTTACCTTCTGACTTATTAGAACAACGCCCAGATATCCGAATCGCAGAACGCGAAATGGCAGCCATTAACGAAGAACTTGGTGCAAGCATTGCTAATCGCTATCCAAAGCTCTTCCTAACGGGTACGCCCGGTGTGACGGCTGGTAGCTTTGATGATCTGTTCAGTAGCGACTCATTCGGTTGGGCGGCATCTGCCGGTATCAGTTGGAATGTATTCGATGGTGGCCAAGGCGAAGCCATGGTGGAAATGAACGAAGCAAGGTTCCGTTCTGCAGCGCTTAACTACCAACACTCGGTCGACAACGCCTTTGCAGAAGTCGATTCAAGCTTGTTTGCCTATGGCCGTAGCCAAGAGAACCAAAAGCGCATCGATGAAGCCACCCTTGCCGTCGATAATGCGGTGAGTAAAGCAAAGTCGCTATACAAAGCGGGGCTAGTCGATTACTTGTCAGTGTTAGACGCACAAAGACAACAAAAAGCGATGCAAGATCGCCAAGTGGCTGCCAAGCTGCAAACCGCCAACACCACGATTGCGGTGTATAAAGCCTTAGGTGGAGATTGGAAAGTGGCAAACGAAACGCGGAGTGTCGAATTAGCTCACGTTAACTAGTCTTTCTGCTCTATGTTCTGTGGTGAATGATGTAATAAACGTAATAAAAAATACCGCCGTTGATTACGGCGGTATTTTTATGAATTCGTTAACTGGCTAATGAGCTGACCAACAAGATAACAAGTGACTAGGACTTAGATTCATCGTTGCTATCTGTGTCTACGGTTTTGATCAAAGGGCCTGCGCACTCGACAAAATCACCAATATCGAAAGTCTCAGGCGCATCGGCTCCACCCGTCACCCCAAAACTACCAGTAACCGTTGGATCCTTATCAGTCTTATCTACGTCTAAAATGATCTCTACTTTATAAGTGTGACCGTCAGGAAGGAGTTTGGCACACTCTTCGAGTGTCGAAGCGTTAGCTCCCACGCTAAGACCGAATAAACACACCGCAAGTACACTACTTGTCATTTTCAACATCATAAAACCTCTCTAAGACTATAGAAACACCATACCAACAATCGAAAAATCTTCACGATAAACGTTGAGAAGTGAGTTCATAGTAACAAGGCCAACTAGCCCCAACCATGGGGAGCGCTTTCGCTATCATCGTACTCAGTATGACAAACCGAGCACTTGAAGTAGCTAATTTTAGATTCTGATTTATGTGAACCCAACAACACACCGAATACAATATTTAGAATTCGCGACTTTAAGCTGTTCTTCTCTTGCTGTTTTAACTTCACTTCGGACGCGCTTAACCTGATGTGTGACGTTTCCTTATTGCAGTTTCCACATCGTAATACAGTGTCATTTTCTTGCATTTCCCTATTCCTTTAAGCACGTATATAGACAGTTTCGTTATAACCTAAGTTCGCTGACTGAATTAGGTTCCAAACCGACATTAATAAGTAAACGCTTAGATTCAAAGCAAACTAAAGAACCGTAACGCCTTCAACTTCAATCACTGAGTTAACATTCGCTCGCTCGATTATTTTGAGTAACGTTGTCTGGATTAACTCATTATCTCGAATTTCTGTTTCGCAAGAGAAACGCTCCTCTTGAACACCATCGCTCTCACCCAACATAAATTGAACCGAAACTTCCGTTGCGAGATCTTTTGTCGTTCCGTAATACGCTAGCGTGATTTTTGGGTATCCGTTGTCGCCTTTTTTAACCTGCTTTGCGATGCGTTTTTTAGCTTTATCTAAATTCATAAAACTTCCTTTTAAGGCTGAAACTAAAAATGAACAAACGTCTGGCATATCGTAGTTTTACTATAAAGCATTACCACATCCACTACATGATTTTATGGATGATAATCCTCTTTTTTTTACGTTAGTTTTTCCACAAGAAACACAAAATTTCAGTGAGTGGATATTGTAAATAGACGTCAAGATAACCAGCGGAACCCAGACCAATAATTCTGACCCATTACCACCTGAGCTATAGATAAAACCTATCGAGAAGATACCAAAAACAACAGACTGCAAAGTCCACAATGTTTGTTTGTACTTCGCACCTTTGATAATAAAAAACGTAAAAAGGCCAATTGAGCTACTGATAAGCCCATAAACCACAAAACCTATAAAGGCTTCTTGTTGATTCATAAGTCTCCCTGTCAACCTCACGTTTACGGTCCGAGCAACGCCACTGCCCAAAACCATATGACCTTAAACATTAGTCAAACTTTAGACGAAAAGTGCCAAGCCTCGTAAATCACTTTTGAGTTATCTGTTCGTTAGCAGCTTTCAAGGCCGTATTTAAACCGTCTGTATCCTTACAACCAATGTAAACATGCTTTCCATTGCTTAAGCTTAACTTCAGCGCTGAACCTATCGATATATTATACAACCAACCATCGCTCAACATGCGGATGCCAATACCTTGATACCACTTGCTTTGATAAAACGATGTCTCCGTTATGTCTGACACTTCTACATTCTTACGCCAAAAACCAAAACCGAAATACCAGCTCAACACATTGCCTTTGACCTCAATTGTCATGGAGAAAAAGAGCAAAGCAATTAACCCGTTGATGGCGTGAGCGATGAATGTTCCGGAGTTATTATCAGACGTAATGACAATGAAAGCACTTATCGAAACAAGGATGAGCAATAACCCCTTGTTGTATTCCTTACTATAAAACACAGTTATATCTCCTATGGACAACGAACAACCAATTACCTAGCCAACAGCTATCTTACTGCGGCCTTTCTAAATAATCGTGGCAAGTAATGAAAGTAGATTCCCCAAAACCAAGTAGCATTACCTTGATACGACCTAACCAAAGTATCAAAGCAGAATAACCTTGTTCATGTTCTAAGCCTTGTTTATAAAGCACATCGAATCTACATTAGCTACTTGGTAATGCCTTGGCCCATTCGGATCGCAGAACAGCCAGAACTACGGTATCCCACCACCGTCCTTTGAAAAAACGATGCTCTCTAAAGTGCGCTTCTTTACGCATACCTAAAGACTTACAAAGCTTAATGGCAGGTAAATTCTTACTGATTGTCTCCGCATAAATGCGGTGTACACCCAATGTTGAAAAACCAAAATCAGCCAAAGCGAGAGCCGCTTCATTGCTTAACTTATGACCTTGATGCGATCTTGAAAACGCACACCCCATTGAAGCTTGCTGATTGTCTTCTAAACGCAAACAAACAGTACCAATGAACTGCCCTGTGCTCTTATATTCAACTGCGAGTTGATATGATTTCCTTGGTTCTTCAGACGCCTGGGCTATAAACAAGTTGGTTAACTCTTTATATTTAATAGGATCACAGTCACTTTCATCATAGAAACGCTGATATTTAGCATCTTGAGACATCGCTACGAAGGCATCTTCATCGCTAGGATTCATATCCCTAATAATCAGTCTCTTTGTCTCAATTTTAAACATCGAACGTTCCTTTTCATCTTTGTAAGCTAACGCCCAATAACGTAACCAAACACACTCAAATCTACCATCTAAATCACTAAAGCAAAGCCGAACTGCAACGGCCAAGTGTTAACTGTCGGCTTAAATTACTAGCTATATTTCTTGATTTATAGCTTTCACCTGCCCAATTAAAGTATCGTATTCATACTCAATCCCGATTTGTTATGCCTGTTCTAACCCTTTCAGGGAGCTTGGTACTATTATTTTATGAAATGGTGTAACGAAGAACATATAGATCTTACCAAACACATTGTTCACATGAACCACGGTATTTGCGTGAACAATCGCGGTTTCTCCTTCAGGCTCAATAAGAAAAGAAACTCGGACATTAAGATGTTTATCACAGTCTTCTAATACAACTTCATTCTCAGTTGAACTGACCAGTGTAAAAATACCGACTCGTTCGCCTACTACATATTCTGAACCTAATTTATCTCGGGATACATCTTGTAGACCACCCAAATTTTTTAAACCGAGTTTCGATACAACCCAGTTTCTCGTAGACATCAGAAATGCAATCCAAGTCGGTGTTTGAGTTGCTATTTCAAGAAATAATTCAATAGCAGTTTGGTTGTTGTATTTTATTTTTTTCGAAAAGCTATCACAGAAATATGAATTTTTGGAATACTCGCTCAATAGTGACTTCTTGGGTATAGACATAAACTCTCCTTGATGATGAAAAGTCGACAATGCGCCATAGCGACTAATATGGACTCCCCCTCCTGAGGAACTGCCACACTTAAGTGGGATTACACCGGAGGTAACATGTCTGATGATTCTTACTTCAGCGGTATCACTCTAACTGAAAAACACTTTAGCCTTCATGCCGCAGACCAACATGGTAAGGCAATACTTAGAAGTCAGTTACTCGATCTTAATTACTAATCCCATACTCGTTTTTTATACGGGGCAATTCCTCATATGTACTGATTGCTTTAACTGCACCGCTTAGATCATTTTTACCATTAAAGCTATGCTTAACAGCAATGACGTCACAGCCACTAGATTTACCAGCACGAATACCCGCTGTGGAATCTTCAAACACAATTGTTTGGCCAGGTGAAGCCGCTAATCTACCAAGAGCTAAAGTATAGGCTTCAGGATCCGGTTTATGCTTAGTTACATGCTCCTGTGTGATAACAAGGTCAAAAGCATTCTCTAGCTGCAACGAGGTTAAAATATTATCAACCATCCATGTTGCTGCTGAACTAACAACTCCACACTTTTTCCCTGCTAGTTTTAACTGTTCTATGTAAGCCTTAGCCCCAACATTTAGCTCAAGACCATCATTGAGCATCTCTTCGTAATGAGCTCGAAAATGGTAATTAAACTCTTCTAAGTCAGGAGCAATATTAGCATTTTCAAAAAAGTGCCCCGTTACAACCTGCCAACTTTCCCCCATAACATCTTTGTAAATGTTGTGGTCTACGTGTGCGCCATAATCTAAACAAGCTAATGCCAACGCTTTGCCCTTTAAAGGCTCTGAATTTACTAATGTTCCGTCCATATCGAACAGATAAACTTCGTAATCTTTCAATTCACTCTCCATGTTAGATTCTTCAAGCTCGTATAAGCCTAGTTAACCAGTGAAAAAAACAATGCAACCAAACTAATATGACTACCTTACCCACAAAAGCCGACCATTACAAAAGTGCCGAGCGTTTTGGAATCCAGTTAAACAATCTATTAGGTGATGGCTACGATAGTAGGCAATAAAGTAGTGGCAACAAACTAGCGAGCAATAAGCTGTGCCCAACAGACGTACTCTCTAATTTTGTCACAATGGTTGATTTAGCAGACTCGTTTTCAATTAACGAACTAGCAGAAACGCCAGCCATGTTACTAGGGTCACTATATCCGACCTTATGACCGGAAAAAGACAAAAGTGAACCCAGAGCAAGAAGAATTAGCATTGAATAGAACGCATAATCACTAGAAAATGCTAGTTTCAAATAGCCTGTGAAATACTCGAAAGTAACCACAACTAGCAGTGCTAATAAATTTGATAGCACTATCAACCTTACGAATTTAAACATATTCCCTCTGATACCAATAGAACAGCTAACGTCCCAATAAACTGTGAGTGAACGTGTGCCATAATGAAGCGAAACGGAATCGGCACACGCTTATGAATCCGACTTAACTGCTTTGTGAACTGGCTTTTCTAGCGATCACTAAACCATGATTACTTGATCCCAAAAGGCTTACTTCATCGCAATTTACCAAATGATAATCTAACCATGTCTGATATTGGGATGGCGTAAAGTTATTAACACCGTTAGATATGTAACGTCCAAATCCATCTGTTGCTGCGTGTCCAATTACATTAAACCCATTTTTGTTTACAAGATTTTCAATTTCACTAGGCGTTGCGAAATACCCGACCTTGAAAAAACTATCGGCTTTAGCGTTTGATACAGTGCCATGTTTATTTAACTCTAAAAGCACCTCCGGTGTGACTAGCTCTGGAAATTGTTGGGCAAACATACCAGCGACAAAGAAACGTGAAATATAAGCTATGGCTAGTACACCATTCGGCTTTAAAATCCTTAGTGCTTCATTAACCGCAAGCTCTCTTTCATGCAGAGTTTTTAGGTGGTACAAGGGCCCAAGAATTACACAAACGTCTTGAGAACTACTTTCGATAAATGACACATCACAAGCATTACCCTCAAACACTTTTAACTCAATACCTTCAGATTTTACTTTAGTATTTAAAATCTTCACTTGGTCAGGCGCAAGTTCTACTGCTGTAACATCACAACCTAATTTTGCAAAATGTAAGGAATAGCGCCCCGTTGCTGCTCCTAACTCACATACTGATTTCCCTTTAAGTAAATAAGGTGTGAGTTTATGTATCGTAGTATCAAACTCTAACTGAGCAATATATTGCCGAGTTAGCCTTTCATCTTCGTTTGCACCCGTATATTGGGCTATCAATTCTTCCATTGTTCACATCCCCTTTGCCAGTGAGCACCCAATTAAGTAGCTGACAACGCTACCACCACACAGTCGACTTAAATTTGTTATTAGAACGATACTTAAAGGTATCGCCCTAACTAAAAACCGCTTTAGTCTTTATGCCGTAGACCCAGATGTTAAAGTTATACTTCAGAAGTCAGTAACTCGCTATAAACTACTGACTACAATAGCAAATATGCAACTCATACGTATAGGCGTTGAAGCGAGTAGCGAAAATAGCTAACTGGTCTATAAAATTGCTATCGCTTGTTATAAGCGAACTAGCTTGACCGTATTACTTATTTTTATTGTTCAGCCCAGACTCTAGTGCTGCTGCCTTAGTTTTAGCTGACTCTTCATAAGCATTAAATACATCGCTATTTTTACGACCGCTAAAGTGCAGAAAACTATGAATAATAAGCATAAAGAAGGATATCAACACAACAAATATGGGCGCTAAACCGAACCCATCAATGTTCATTGATAAAAGACCTATTACAAAAAACACACTCGATATAAGTGCAACCGATTTACTGCGAGATGATGAGCCCATAAGTAACCCGCTTTACATAACTAAAGAAAGAATAATACTTAGAACCTTTTACGCATACTTTGAAATACTTAACAAATGCAATAGCTTATAAAGAAAAGTTAAAGCGTGAACAACGCAATACCGAAGCTGCCACATTCCACCCTAAACACTAAATTCAACGCATAGTGAAAATGCCACGCGTTGCGAATCCATCTTGAACAGTTTGTTAGCCATCAATTCTTTACTTCGTTCAAGATTTCCTCTAGATAAGTTCTAATAGCTTTTGGTTGTGGTTGTTCTTTTTGAAGGACTGAATATGCATCTTTAAAACTTTCCCTCTTTCGATTTAAAGGAGGATCAGAAATTAAGATGGCTAGAGCTTCAAATGTATCAATATAAGTTTCAGGACTAATCTGACGTTTTCCCGGTATTGTAACCCCGCCATCAATCTTTTTGGGAGCTGAAACACTATAAAATGAAAACATATCCCACCGACCAGCCAAGCGATCTGTTAAGTGATCTCTTAGTCTTTTACCTATACTAGTTTTAAATGCCTTACCTACATAGATTGTTTTAAAATCGTTATGTAGTACGTAAATTCCTTTAGCGTCCCAAAAGTCTATTTCTTTCTTAGAATTATCCTCGAACTTAACATCTCCTAGTAGCTGACCACAGTTCCCAGCCCCTCGGCTACCCCAATCAATTATCTCTGGGTTCCAAAATGTTCCATATGCCTTGATTAACATTTAATTCTCCTTGTTACATTGTTGGCTAACGAATGACATGGATTCCCCCTACCGAGGATCTGCCACACTTATGTGGTACTAAATTGCACCGGAGGCACCATGTATGA
>NZ_JBFRLX010000119.1:0-27345 GCF_041470165.1 Vibrio sp. 10N.286.46.A8 | reverse complement strand
TCTATGTACTGTAACGACATACTCAACGGCTTTAAGCAATGTTTGAAAGAATAAATAAGTTTGAAGGCGTTAGTAAGGCCGTGGGTTTGGAGTGATGGTGCCAGAGGCTAGAGCAAGTAACAGCAATAGTACGACGATGGCAGACAGCATCACACGACGACCTAAAAAGTGACTCAGTCTCTTTCCATTGTGTTTGCCTGAGGCGATTTGGATTAGACCTTTCATCAAGTTGAAAGCGATAAAAAACAGTAAAGCGACCAATACAATTTTAAACAACAACACAAAGGTAGATGACGCCATAGTGATAACTCCAAACCGATTGATTGATGATGAACACAAGTTCCGCAGTAAAGGTTTTTGGATAGCGGTTGTTTTAACTGTGGTTTCAGTCGGCACTTTAATCAAGTTAGGTTTGTGGCAGTTAGATCGAGGTAACGAGAAATTACGCTATGAACAACAACTATCAGAAAGAGCGCAGCAATCGTCTAGGTCATTGGATGCGGTTATCTCTGAATGGAAGGGCTGGGGTACGCAAATGCAAGGTACATCTGAACAGCCGTCTTTAAATGGCTTAAGAGTTGACGTGGAGCTGGAGACACCCAGTGGATTAGTGGTTTTGTTAGACAACCAGATTAACCAAGGAACGGTAGGGTATGTGATTTACATGTTGGGCGAAGTTCCAACACAAGATGGAAGAAAACAACTGTTGATCGATCTTGGGTTCGTTGCAGCTAGCCGTGACAGAAGAGAGCTACCACAAATAGGAAACATATCACTACCAACTAATATGTCAGGGCGTTTGTACTCACGTTCGGTGAATCCTTTAAGTCATGAGTTGGGATTAGAAAATACGACACCGAATAGAATCCAAAACTTAAACATAACAGCACTATCACAGTACACCGGGCAAGAAGTGCTGCCCTTTGTCTTCCAACCTCAGAGTTTAGATTCATGGCCCTATGAAATGTTATGGCGTCCAACGGCGATGAAATCTGAGAAGCACTTTGGTTACTCATTTCAATGGTTTGTTATGGCTGCGGTACTTTTGTTTTTGACGATGTTGATTGGCTATCGGTACCTAAAAGCAACATCTATCACGGAGAACAACGATGGATAAGTCTCAAGCACAAGTGAACAGGGAAATTACCGAGGCAAACATGGCTGAGCTCAGAAGCCATCGTACTAAAGGGCGCTTGGTATTAATTGGACTTGTTTTAATTTTCGCTTTGCCAGCCATTATCGCCAAAGCTGTGCTGGACCAGAATTGGTATACCTCAGGTGTCACTAACTCAGGCGAATTGGTAGAGCCAAGAACCACGCTTGCGGATTTCGGAGTAACGGTACCCATGGCTGGAGAGGGTTGGGTTGTGGGTTATATCGCTCCTACAGAGTGTGAAAGCTTGTGCGAACAACAACTCCATTATTTGAATCAAAGCTATTTGGCGTTAGGGAAAAACAAAGAGCGCGTGACCGCCGTTGTTTTTGTCTCAGAAGGTAATTCGTTGTCGGGTTCGCTCAACAAGCCGGATTTATCTTTGTTAGCTGGTGGTGATCAGTTAAGTACTGAGTTTTCGCCTGCTTCGATTATCATTATTGACCCACTAGGGCAGTTGGTCATGGAGTACAAAAGCGTTTCTGACCCGTCGCAGTTAGTTAGTCAATCTAAAGGCATGATTCATGATCTAAGAAAGCTCCTTAAGCTGTCACGAGTTGGGTAGTTAATCAGCTTAAGTCACTAAGCTTGAGTCACTAAGCTTGGGTTGATGAGCTTTAGCAGATGGCGTTAATGCTGAGTGTTGTTAGCGAAAAGGGAATAAATATAGGGAGATAAACGATGCAGAATAGAACCCCTGATTTACTCATACACATGATGAGATTAACGATCTTATTAACCCTTACCGTGATCGTGCTTGGCGCTTATACCCGTTTGTCGGATGCAGGCCTTGGCTGCCCTGATTGGCCAGGGTGTTACGGCAAGATAACCGTTCCTTCTGATGCCCAAGCAGTGAATCAAGCCAATCTACAATTTCCGGAACGTGCTCTCGAAGCAGACAAAGCGTGGATAGAGATGATCCATCGTTACTTTGCAGGAACGTTAGGGCTGCTTATCTTTGTCGTCGTCGCTTGGTGTATTAAGAAGAACATCACTTCAGCTGGACTACCGTTGCTTATCTCGGCAACCGTGATATTTCAGGCATTGCTTGGAATGTGGACGGTGACTCTCAAGTTGATGCCCGTTGTGGTTATGGCGCATTTGATGGGGGGCTTCACGCTGTTGTCACTGTTGTGTTTGCTCTACTGTCGTTTGTCTCAATTCCAAAGCCGTTTTGGTGAGGCATCGTACACTTCATCACTTAAAGCTTGGGCGCTCTTTGGGCTACTCATTGTGGTCGGGCAGATACTGCTTGGTGGTTGGACATCGTCGAACTATGCCGCGTTGGTGTGTACACAGTTACCCATATGTGAAGGTAACTGGATGAGCTATCTCGACTTCAAAAATGCGTTTGATTTTGCTCAACACGGCCATGATAACTATGAGTTTGGTGTGTTGGAATATCCCGCAAGGCTCACCATCCATGTCATGCACAGGTTCGGGGCTATTGTGGCAACGTTGACGGTGCTAATGGTCGTGTACCAGCTATGGAAATTTGGCCAAGCGCCTCAAAAAAAGCTGAGCGTGATTGTCGCAATAGTATTGTTTACTCAAATCAGCCTTGGGATCAGTAATGTATGGTTTCACCTGCCAATCTCAGTCGCGGTTTTGCATAGCCTAGTCGCAGCGATGCTGCTCATCAGCATGGTTGTCACCAATTTTGTCGTGTGGCAACGCAAACCGAGTGAGAGCTTGGTGAAAAACAGTATATTACAAGGAGGTAATCATGGTCAGTAGAACGTCAACACAACATGGAGTGGTGGTTCAAGACGTAGCCTCAAGTCCTAAGATAGCAATCAGTAATGATATCGCTTTAAGCAATGAAATGGCGGAAAGAAACAAAGCTGTTTGGAAGGTCTATTTAACACTGACCAAGCCTAAAGTGGTGGCTTTGATGCTGCTAACTGCATTGGTTGGAATGTGTTTGGCTGTGCCGAATGGATTGCCTTTGCAACAAACTCTGTTCGGGATGATTGGGATAGGGTTAATGGCAGGTTCGGCAGCAGCGTTTAACCATTTAATCGATAAAAAGATCGACGGCCAGATGACTCGAACCAATCGACGCCCTTTACCATCCGGTGAACTGAGTAGTGTGCGTGTGTTCAGCTTTGCCGCGGGTATCGGCTTACTTGGTTTCGTCACGCTTGTGGTATGGGTCAATCAACTCACCGCTTGGTTAACCTTTGCAAGCTTGTTGGGTTACGCAGTGATTTATACCATGTATCTGAAGCGAGCGACGCCGCAAAACATCGTGATAGCAGGGATCGCTGGCGCTATGCCTCCGCTATTGGGCTGGACGGCAGTTACTAATGAGCTTCATTCAAACGCTTGGTTATTGGTGATGATCATATTTATTTGGACACCTCCGCACTTCTGGGCGTTGGCAATTCATCGTCGTGACGAGTATGCCAAAGTGAACATCCCCATGCTGCCTGTGACCCACGGAATCGAATACACCAAGACTTCTATTTTGCTCTATACCTTGTTGCTCAGCATAGTGTGTATATTGCCGGTGTTGGTCGGCATGAGCAGCTGGATATACCTAAGTGCTTCATTGGTGTTAAATGGCGGGTTTGTTTATCACGCTTGGGTACTTAAGTATCGTGATGAACCTAACATGGCGATGAAGACCTTCAAGTTCTCCATTTATCATCTTATGATCTTGTTTGTTGCTTTGTTGGCGGATCATTATTTGCTCTGATAGCTCTGTACAGATCAAACAAGGTTATTCCCATATCAAAACCAAACCTTTGGTTTCCACTAACCAAATCCTGACATGCCATGTATGAAAAGCCGGACAATTGATTGGTATGAATTATATAAAGGAACCGGTAATGGAATTCACTGAGCAAGATAGAGATGCTTTGTACCAAACGTGGATGTCACAAAAATCTCGAATGCGAATTACGCAGATGGAGTTTTCAAAAAAGCTAGGAATGAACCAGTTGGATTTTTCGCGAGTGCTAAGAGGGGAGAAAGCATTAACCATGTCTTTCGTTAGTCACTTCTGTCGTTTGCTTCATTTGGAGCCAAGGAATGTGCTCCCTTCACTTAAAGAAGACAATGAATCCGGGCCTAAAGTGGTTTATCTGAAAAGTAGAATGAGTGTTGATGGTGAGATCCAAAATGCTTATATCGAAGGCAATCAGGTGATCGTGGAGTATGCACATACCGTTCAGAACCATTGATTTTAGATCGAGCTCTGAGTTTCATATCATTTTCTACAACTTTTTCACTTAGGGTATGGAATACTCAGTTAATTCTTTGATTTACTTAAGTGCGTTATGAAACCTTTAAAAGTCCTTTTGCTTGTTGCAACCAGCATGTTTTTGTTTGGTTGTGCAGGCGGCCCAATTAAAACCGCTACTAAATTCACCAGTTATGAAGATTTTCGGCCAGGCCCTGATGGAGGCGTTGATTTAGTTTGGGCAAGGATAGGGCTGCGTGACGAACAACGTTTGAAATCCAAGTTAGACGCTTATGACTCTGTGGTGATCGACCAAATCTTTGTGTTAGCAGAAGAAGGCACATTAGATCAGGAAGACATTCAGGATCTCACAGATCATATGGTGAGTCGTTTGGAAGCGAAAATATCGCCTCATAAAATGATTGTCGATGAACCAACAGGGAACACGCTACGTTTGAGTATTGCCTTAAGTAATGTTGAAACGCCCAACCCGATCTTAGCGGTGACAAGCAGTGTGCTGCCGTTTGGCCTTGCGATGTCGACTATATCTAAGGTGACGACAGGCGAGCACACCAACGTTGGGAGCGCCAGTGTTGAGCTATTGGTCAGTGATGCGCAAGACGGCACACCGTTGTTTGCAGCCATCGACCGCGAAGCGGGTAACAAAGACTTTTCTACTATGATTGATTCGCTAGATGATGCCAAAGATGCGATCAACTATTGGGTTGAACGTTTAGGTGATACTCTACAGAACATCGACGACGTCTAGAAAGAGCTTGTAATGCTAGAGAAAGAAAACCTGATTAAGCTAGCCAGAATGCAAATGCCTTTTGGCAAATACGCTGGCCGCACCTTGATTGACCTGCCTGAAGAATACTTGCTGTGGTTCGATAAAAAGGGCTTCCCACAAGGTGAGTTGGGCGATTTAATGCAGCTATGCTTAGCTCTTAAAATTGAGGGCTTAGATTCTGTGGTGCAACCGCTCAAATATGACTATTAGCCCTAGTCGCATCTCACAGTCATAAATCAACATCCCATCCAAATAAGTGACGAGTAGTGGTGATTTTCTGAGGAACATTCAAAAGGAAAAAACTGAATCTTGCCTTTTGAATGTTTATGAACCCAGAGTCGCCGTAACTGTAATATTCCCCCCCAACACTTCCCTCAAAGCTTCCAAATTTATGATTACTTTTAGTCATTCACATGTTCATTAATGACGAGTCAGAATCGACTAGCTTTAGCTTCCCCTAAGTGACCAGTACACACAGACAGTTTATTGAATAATTAATGACTTTAAAAAGAGTGGTTTTTAACACTGAATGAGCACGAACCTAACGAGGGTAATGGTGTTAAGTTTTTGAATAGTAATTGGATTGATAAGTGGCTAAGAATGATAACGTGCCTTACAAAGGCGGCAATGTGTACTTGCACGTTTTCACACGGAATGTTGAGACCCGATTTTATATTAAATGCATAGCATTCAGTTGGTTATGACCGACCTTTTTGATATGTTAAGCGGACGGATTCGTGCTTGCATGATTATGGTAATTAGTGAGGATTGAGAGTATGCAGCAAGGCTATATGTCTGAGTCTTCTTGGGATGAATTGACTTTTGATGAACGAAGTTCTTTACAGTTAATGAGAGAAAAATATAAGAACTCTGATCATCATCTGAAATTAATCGATCAGTCCTATGAAGCTATGGGAAAGATTTTTCGATCGAGAATCAATAGTGAAGTAATAAAATATAAAAGATATGAAGGAGACCTCGACGGGGTTTATTTAATTATTAATAAAGCTATTCATGATTTTTTCGGTTCAAGCCATTTTCCTGCAACCAAACATAAATCAAAAGAAATTCATGACTTTCACCAAAAACAAAGACAAAAAGCGTCCAAATTATCTGACGAAGCATTTTGTAGCTTAGAAAGAACAATTAACTGGTTATCAAATACAACAACGACAAAACAAGATGAACTTGATATTTCAGTAGCAAATGAAAAATTAATAGAGTTAAAAAAGTTAATTAGTTCGCATCTAGAACGAGTCGATCTTCATGATCGTTCTCCCTCTAAAGCTGAAAGCTTTGTACTTGGTACCTGTAATAATCTTATATGGTTTGCGAACATAAAAGCAACTAGAACTATTGACTCATCAGGGGGGAAAACACCGTTTTTGAGGTTTTTAGAGGTGTTTTTCCCATTTGAAGCGGAACCAATTTTATCTAGTTTATATGAAAATCAAAAAAGACTACCTATAGAAAAAAGAATTGGTGGAACTTTTATTCCTGTTCGTAGGGGGTAAATTAGATTTACTAGGTATATGTTTTTGCCCCCTATGTTTAAAGACTTAATACTTTAATATGACCTTATATTAAGAATATATGAGGTTAAAAATGAATGAGTTAATTGATTTACTAACAGCAGTGTCAGGTTTGATTATCAGTATTGCGATGTTAATTAAGGCAACTAAAATATGAGAATTACCATAACAAATAAGGATTAAGGTGTTGCGTAGCCAACACTAAATCCCAAGTGTTGAACAAGCCCGAAGCCACTTTGTTAAGTAAATTGTACGATTGAACTTGAAGGGCACATCGGTTTGAGGCTTTTCTCAAAGCGAGCGAGGCCAAGATAAGATTGCGATAGCAATCTTATCAATCAGTTAGCCATTTTTCGTTTCTTTCTTCGTCACCGAGTTTATTGAGTGTTCTTGCCCAATAATGTGCACCACCACACGCTTCAACGCCTATACGCATGAGAGGCATATTTGCTATTGTAGTCAGCAGTTTAGAGCGAGTTACTGACTTATGAAGTATGACCTTACCATTTTGGTCTACGGCATGAAGACCCAAGTGGTTTTTAGCTAGGTCGATACCGCAGAAATAAGAATAATCAGACATGGTGCCTCCGGTGCAATTAAGTACCACATCAGTGTGGCAGCTCCTCGGGAGGGGGAATCCATGTCATTCGTTAGTTTGCTTCAAAGAATAGGGAAGTATCATGGAAGAAAAACGAGTAAGCATGAGACCAGCAAAACCGAATGAATTGGAATTAATTCATGCTTTAGTAACTTCAAACGACGCATGGACTAAGTTTAATGGTCCGTATTTTCCTTATTGTCACCCTTCGTTAAAGCAGTTTGAAAAGTCTTCGTTTCAACGGTTGTTAAGCGGTTTAGATTTACAGTTAATCACTGTCGATGATAACCCGATAGGAACAGTCAGCAGTTACTGGGAATGTGAAGAAACTCATTGGCTTGAAGCTGGTGTGGTAATCTACGATTCAAATTATTGGGGTCAAGATATCGCCGCTTTGGCTCTTCCTCAATGGATCTCTTACTTGTTCAAAAATAACAGAATCGAAAGGGTCGGTTTGACAACATGGTCAGGTAATCCTCGCATGATGTCTCTGGCGTTGAAGTTGGGCTTTCAGCAAGAAGCGAGGCTAAGAAAAGTACGTTATTATGAAGGCGAGTATTACGATTCAGTGAAATATGGGGTGTTGCGTTCGGAGTGGCAAGAACGCAACTAACAAATAAGGATTAATGTGTTGCGTAGCCAACACTAAATCCCATGTGTTGAACAAGCCCGAAGCCACTTTATTAAGTAAATTGTACGATTGCATTTGAAGGGCTCATCGCTTTGAGGTACTTCTCAAGACGGGCGAATCCAAGGTAAGGTTGCGATAGCAGTCTTATCAACCAGTTAGCTTTCTTTCGTCGTCAGATCTCCTCTGATTTCATCAATGCCATTCTCCTTATTATCAATGCCTTTCGGCTAGGTGGATAGGCTCATTCCGAAACTCGCCATGTATTGGTCTTACTTTTATAGCTAAAAGTGACTGTGTCTTCGGTGAGATACTAGCGTCATGCCCCCGTTGATTGAGTGTTCTTGCCCAATAATGTGCACCACTACACGCTTCAACGCCTATACGCATGAGTGGAATATTTGCTATTGTAGTCAGTAGTTTAGAGCGAGTTAGTGACTTATGAAGTAAGATTTTACTATTTTGCTCTACGGCATGAGGGTAAAATGGCTTTTAACTAAGTCGATACTGCGCAATTAAGACTAATCAGACATGGTACCTCAGGTTCAATTAAGTACCACATAAGTGTGGCAGATTTTCGGTAGGGGGAATCCATGTCATTCGTTATGAGTGAACAGGAGTTTCAGTGGCTGTATATTTAGATTCAATAAAAGTTTCACCTAGAAGAGATATGTTAAAAGTCATAGATGAATACTCAATGTCATCAGATAGTGTCAGTCTAACTGATGATATTCGCTTCAAACTAGTAGAAATATTGCCATTGGGTTCGGTGTCTGAAGATAGTTTCGCTGAAAACGATATCGCTCTAGTTGTTCGTGTGCCATTTCATCGAAGAGGGACGTTATTGTTTGGCTTCGGAGTAATCTTAGGTTGGCGTCCTCTAGTGACAATAGAGTTTGATGTTATTTCTTTGGCTAGCGGTGAGACAATTGAAACATTGCGTTCAACAAACAAGCTTAGTTGGAGTGGGTATATTAGAGGTCTCCTACGTTTGAACTCAATCATTCATATTAAGCCAGAATTTGGGTTTGCAGACCTTGAGCCACTTATAGAACAGTCTGTATGGAGCCTTTTGAAGGAGATTCAAACTAAGTACTCATAACAAATAAGGATTAAGGTATTGCGTAGCCAACACTAAATCCCAAGTGTTGAACAAGCCCGAAGCGACTTTATTAAGTAAATTGTACGGTTGGGTTTGAAGGGCGCACCGCTTTGAGGCTTTTCTCAGGCGAGTGAGGCCAAGATAAGGTTGCGATAACAATCTTATCAACCAGTTAGCTATTTTTCGTTTCTTTCGTCGTCACATCTTCTGTTGTTTCGCCTGTACAATTCTCCATATACCGTTCCTGCGCAGAAATTGCCAAATTTGATCGGTTCTATTCTTCGATGAGTAACATCCAAACCAAGGTTGTGGTGCTAGTTCCCATTTTTTCTCTATGTGACGAAAAGTCTTTAGCTCTCTATTTTTTGTGTATGCGTTTTGTAAAGGCTGTAGTGTGGTAAAGAGCTTTTATCTATCGTTGCGTAAGACATTATCTAGCCAGGATAGTTTGAAGAGCTGTGTTCTTACTGTGTCTGATAACTGCACAATCGATAACGTGTAAATAATGTTATACAGGGTGTTTTAAATATAAAACACAAAATAAATTGCGTTTTTTTTTAATTAGTGATTGAAACTGTGGTTTTTACTAGTTAAGTTACAGGGAACAAGAAGATAAATGCTGATGGAAAGTGACGTGAGATAACGTGCATTCAGCCTCAAGGATAGAAAATAGGAAGAAGTAAGCAATGTTCCAGACTGATGATGTAAGAATTAACAAAGTAAAAGAGTTATTACCACCTGTTGCTGTTTTAGAAAAGTTTCCAGCGACAGAAATTGCTTCTTCTACAACCTTTGAAAGCCGCAAAGCGATCCACAATATTTTAGAAGATAGCGATGATCGCTTGCTTGTTATTGTTGGCCCATGTTCTATTCATGATACAGAAGCTGCTCTAGAGTACGGTAAACGTTTGAAAGTGCTACGCGACGAACTAGGCGATAACCTTGAAATCGTAATGCGTGTTTACTTTGAAAAACCACGTACCACTGTTGGCTGGAAAGGCCTAATCAATGACCCGTACATGAACGACACATTTAAACTAAATGACGGTCTTCGTCTAGGACGTAAGTTACTACTTGACCTAACTGATATGGGAATGCCTACGGCGAGCGAATTCTTAGATATGATCACGCCGCAATACGTTGCCGATCTAATCAGCTGGGGCGCAATTGGCGCACGTACGACAGAATCTCAAGTTCACCGTGAACTGGCTTCAGGCCTATCTTGCCCAGTTGGCTTCAAGAATGGTACGGATGGCAACATCAAGATCGCAACAGATGCAATTCGCTCTGCAAGCGCTTCTCACCACTTCTTGTCGGTAACTAAATACGGCCACTCAGCGATCGTTGAAACCGCAGGTAACCCTGATTGTCATATCATCCTACGTGGTGGTAAAGAGCCAAACTACAGTGCAGAGCACGTTGGTAAGATTAAAGAAGAGCTAGAAGCTTCAGGTCTTCCACAGAAAGTGATGATTGATTTCAGCCACGCGAACAGCTCAAAGCAGTTCAAGCGCCAAATGAACGTTTCTGATGACGTAAGTGCACAGATCTCTGGTGGTGATAAAGCCATTTTTGGTGTGATGATTGAATCTCACCTAGTTGAAGGTCGCCAAGACTTAGTTGACGGTAAAGCGGCGACGTACGGTCAATCTGTTACTGACGCATGTATTGGTTGGGAAGATACTGAAACAGTACTTCGTCAACTTGCCGGTGCTGTTGAAGCCCGTCGTAACAAGTAATCTAATTATTCAGCCAGTCGCCAAGCGGCTAAAAATTCAAAGCCCTTATTAGCAATCGCTAATAAGGGCTTTTTTGTGGTTCTTAGTTGTAAACGGAAAGTGCCTTGGACTCTTAAATGAGAAAAGACAGTAGCTCGTCGACTTTAAGTGATAGCAAAGCTCTATCTTGTCTGGTTTCTACATTAAGGCGTATTAATGGCTCGGTATTAGACTTTCTTAAGTTGAAGCGCCATGTGCCCATATTCATGCTGAGCCCGTCTGTGTGATCGATCTCAACGGCATCAACTTGATAGTGCGACAACACATAAGCCTTGACTTGTTCTGGGTCTGAAACTCTGCGATTGATCTCTCCCGAAGAAGGGAATCTATCCATACTCGAACTGGTCAACTGATGAAGAGATTGTTGAGTCTCACCGATTAGTTCAATCACTAAGAGCCAAGGAATCATTCCTGAATCGCAATACCCAAAATCACGGAAATAGTGGTGCGCACTCATTTCACCACCGTACACTGCGTTTAATTCTCGCATCTTCTCTTTGATGAGCGCATGCCCAGCTTTGACTGCAACAGCCTCCCCACCAAGCTTATTGGCGACTTCAATTGTGTTCCATGTCATACGCATATCGTGCAACACTGTTGCGTTAGGCTCTTTTAACAAAAATGCTTCAGCGAGCAACCCGACAATATAGTAACCCTCAATATAATTGCCTTTTTCATCAAAGAAAAAGCAGCGGTCAAAATCACCATCCCACGCAATTCCTAGATCGGCCGAATGTTCTAGCACAGCATTTCGAGTCGCTATTTGGTTTTCTATAATCAATGGATTGGGAATACCATTTGGAAAATTTCCGTCAGGAGTATGGTGAACCTTGATGACGGTGATAGAGGCACTGAGTTCGTTAAGTTTCTTCTCCAAAGCATCAATGACATGTCCTGCGACACCGTTCCCTGCGTTCACCACAATTTTCATAGGTGAAAGCTCAGAAGGAGATATATAAGAGAGTAGGTGGTCTACATAAGGGGCGAGAATACTGGTCGATCTACTAGAGTTACTTGGTTGTGCATGAACGAACGGTAAATTGCAGTTCAGTTCTTGATTGAGTATTTTAATGCGTCGTTTGATTTCATCTAACCCACTGTTTTTACTTATCGGGCTAGCGTCCAAGCCGACCAATTTCATTCCGTTGTAATTAATTGGGTTATGGCTTGCCGTAATTTGGATTCCGCCAATGGCGCCAAGGTGGCGAGTTGCAAAGTAGACTTCTTCAGTCCCTGTCATTCCAAGGTCAACGACGGTTATTCCAGACTCGATTAAGCCTTTGGTCATGGCTTCTTGTAATGAAAGGGACGTTTCTCGGTTATCACGACCAATCACCACTTGAGCCAAGCCATCGAATGAGGCTTCAGGTGTCGTGGATAGGGCGTATTCTCCAAATGCTTTGCCGAGCAGGTAGGCAAAGTACCCATTGATTTGGTCACCAATGATGCCGCGAATATCGTTGTTCTTAAAGCAGTTAAGGTCTAATGTTGGTTTCACTTGATTGTCGCCGCTTTATTTCGATTTGTTGTTCTGAGACGAAGAAGCTTGTTGGTTTCGAACGTCTCGCCCATAGCTGTCTTGATATCGAATGATATCGTTTTCACTTAAATGACTACCGGTTTGTACTTCGATCATTTCGAGAGGTGAGTCTCCAGGGTTCTCAAGGCTGTGGATATGGCCTAGTGGAATGTAAGTGGATTGATCTTCTTCGACGAGATACGTTTTCTCATCGTTGGTTACTTTCGCAGTACCTGCCACTACAACCCAATGCTCCGCTCTATGGTGATGCATTTGCAACGAAAGCCTATGGCCAGCGTTGACTGTAATGCGCTTCACTTTGTCTCGTTTGCCTAGATCGATCACGTCGTATTTACCCCAAGGCCTAAAGACCTCGCGATGATGGACATGCTCCGTTCGACCAGCCTGATTCAGTTGGCTAACAATCGACTTAACACTTTGAACTTTGTCTTTGTTCGCAACCAATATTGCATCTTTGGTTTCGACAATAATGAGGTTTTCGACGCCTACCGTCGCGACAAGCTTATTCTCCGCATGGATGTAGTTGTGTTGAGAGTCGACGGTTAACACATCGCCCTCAATGACGTTGTTGTGCTCATCCTTATCACTGACATCCCAGATAGCAGACCACGAACCAATATCATTCCAACCAACGTCCATCGGGATCACTGCGGCGTGTGAGGTCTTTTCCATCACGGCATAATCGATAGAGTCACTTGGGCTATTTTTGAATGCTTCTGCGTCGATACGGACAAAGTCGAGGTCGGTATTTTGCTTTGAAAGAGCTAACTGACAAGCCGCTAATATTTCTGGGTGGTGTTGAGAGAGTTCTTCAAGGTAGCGGGATGCCTTAAACATGAACATGCCGCTGTTCCACAAGTATTGCTCTGAACGTATGTATTCTTCTGCAGTTGCTTTATCAGGCTTTTCAACGAAGCAATCAATGGCATAGGCGTGATGTGTTGACTGCTCTGTAATGCGTGAGTCAGCTTGAACAAGAGGGGAAATCGGTTCTCCCTGCTTGATATAGCCATAACCCGTTTCTGGCGCGTTGGGTGTTATGCCGAATGTCACCAGTTTGCCTTGCTTCGCGTAATCAACACCACGACTGATCACTTGTTGGAATTCAGAGGTGTTAGCGATGTGATGATCAGCAGCCAGTATTAATAAGATCGGGTCTGATGCATCCTGCTCATTATTGGTTGATTTGCCTAAGGCTTGTAATGCCGCTAATGCGATGGCTGGAGCCGTGTTTCGACCGACAGGCTCTAGCAGAATACCACTATGTTGGATGTTAGCCGATCGAGCTTGTTCAGCGGCAATAAAGCGGTGTTCTTCATTACAGATAATGAATGGAGCTGCGCACTTGCTATCCGTTAGATAGTCCTCAAGACCTTGCAGGCGTTGAAGTGTTTGCTGAAGCATCGACTGTTCGCCAGCAATATTGAGAAATTGCTTAGGGTAAAGTTCGCGAGACAGAGGCCAGAGGCGACTTCCGGAGCCGCCAGCTAGGATCACAGGTAAAATCATAGAGTGGTAATTAGGTGTATTTGAATACTGGCGCCATGTTACCACGCTTCACTCTGTTTATTTATCGATAACCAGTTTACTTATCAATAACCGACTTACATATCAATAACCGACTTACTTATCGATAACCCATCGACTTAACGACAAGCTATAAACGATAAGCAATATAGATGTGCTTCTTAATGGCCTTCTGAGTTGGAAAAGACCATACCTTGAGCTTCGCCAAAATCTTGAGGATCGATCTTGAGTGTTTGTGTTGGGAAGGCGATATCAGCATTGTGCTTATGAATAATCGCCAACACCTGCAGCAGGACATCTTGCTTAACTTCGTGGTATCTCACCCAGTTAACCGTTTTGGTGAAGGTGTAGATAAAGAAATTAAGGGTTGATGGACCAAACTTATCAAAGTTAACGATCAGCGTCTGTTTTGCATCAATGTCAGGGTGTGTTTCGAGCATGGATCTAACTTCATCAACAATTAGAGCCAGCTTGTCTGCATCTTGATAACGAAGCCCGAAGGTTTCATTGATTCTGCGATTCAACATTCTTGATGGGTTCTCCACCACAATGTTACTGAATACCGAATTTGGCACGTATAAAGGTCGCTTATCAAAAGTGCGAATGATGGTCATGCGCCAGCCAATGCGTTCGACAGTACCTTCGATTTGGCGGTCTGGTGAGCGTATCCAATCACCGACTTTAAAAGGACGGTCGAAGTAAATCATCATGCCGCCAAAGAAATTCGACAGTAGATCCTTTGCTGCCAAACCGACGATTAAGCCACCCACACCACCGAAGGTGAGTAAGCCAGATAGGCTCAGACCAAATGCCTGCATGATGGTCAGGCCGCCCATCACCATAAAGAACAAGCGAGCGACTTTAGCGATAGCTTGTACTGTGGTTTCGTCTCTGGTTTTTTGTTCTAAGACGTACGCTTCAGTGTTGGTGATCATTCGCAAGGTAAACCAAACGAAGGTACAGATAATCAATATGTGCTTAAGTGTTTTTAACCAATTAATTTCATTACCAAACTGGTCTTGAAGAATCAAGCCAACAGACACGGTAGCAGGCCAGCACCAAAGCAACGTACTGACAGGTGTTTTTAAGGCCTCTAGCAGTAGGTCATCCCAATGAAATTGGGTTTTTTTGACCAAGATTTCCAGGCGATTATGGACAATTCGCCAAGCGACCCAAGCGAAAAAACTCGCAATAGTGATGAATAGGACGCTATTTGCCCAATCGCTATGGCTCTGGTTGATGTAGGTTTGTACTTGGGTTATGAATTCATTCATTGTGTGTACTGCCGCAGAAATTATGGGTTAGAAATTAGCAGAAATCACTTTTGTTCTCTACCTTTATAAATCAATCGATTAGCTGACAATTGTATCTCTATATGGATATATAGTCGTTTTTTTGTATGAAGACAATTTTGTTATTTGTTTTCGATGCTACGTAGCTTTGTAAGTGGAGTAATAAATGAGTGACAAACAATATGCAGTTATCGGCTTAGGGCGTTTTGGGTTATCTGTATGCAAAGAGCTACAAAGTTCAGGGGCGCAGGTGCTCGCTGTCGATATTGATGAGGAGCGAGTGAAAGAAGCGGCTAATTTTGTTTCACAAGCGATTGTTGCGAACTGTACGAGCGAAGAGACAGTTAAAGAACTAAGGCTGGACGATTACGATATGGTGATGGTGTCGATTGGCTCTGATGTTAACTCCAGTATTCTAACGACGCTAGTGGTAAAAGAATCAGGCGCAAAAGCCGTTTGGGTGAAGGCGAACGATAAGTTTCACGGCAAGATTCTTTCTAAGATTGGTGCCGATCATATCATCATGCCCGAACGAGACATGGGTATTCGCGTTGCGCGTAAAATGTTGGATAGACGCGTTCTTGAGTTTATCGACCTTGGCAGCGGTTTAGCGATGACGGAAATTGTTATTGGTTCTAATTTTTTGGGTAAGAAGCTTGGTGACCTTAAGCTGTGCAAAGAAAATGGTGTTGAGGTACTTGGTTTCAAGCGAGGCCCGAACCTAACTAAAGCACCTGAACTGGATGTGAGTTTAGAAATTGGGGATGTGGTGATCATCGCTGGGCCGAAAGAGACCTTATCTAGAAAGCTACGCAATTGGTAATTGGTAATCGGTAAGTAAGGTAACAGTATGAATTCGGTAAAACGAAAAGGTACTTTCTACACCCTTAAAAGTGATAAGAAGCAACGCAAAGGCTCTGAACCTAAGATTATCCTTACGAGCTTCTTAGGTGTTCTTATCCCCTCAGCAATCTTGCTGACGCTGCCTGTGTTCTCGGTGACAGGGCTAAGCTTTACGGATGCACTGTTTACTGCCACGTCAGCGATCAGTGTGACAGGTTTAGGTGTTGTCGATACTGGTCAGCACTTCACCTTGGCAGGAAAAATCTTACTGATGTTCTTGATGCAAGTTGGTGGGTTAGGGCAGATGACCCTGTCTGCGGTACTGCTCTATATGTTTGGTGTCCGATTAAGCCTTAAACAACAAGCATTGGCAAAAGAAGCATTGGGGCAAGATCGTAAGATTAACCTTCGTAAGTTAGTGAAGAAGATCATCATCTTTGCATTGGTGGCGGAGTTTGTTGGGTTTGTGCTGCTCTGTTTCCGTTGGGTTCCAGAAATGGGATGGGCAACGGGAAGCTTTTATGCACTCTTTCACGCTATATCTGCATTCAATAACGCAGGTTTCGCGCTGTTCTCAGACAGTATGATGAGTTTTGTTGATGATCCTTTGGTGATCTTTACCTTAGCGGGCTTGTTCATCTTTGGTGGACTTGGTTTTACAGTCGTCGGCGACTTATCGAGTAACTGGCGTAAAGGTTTCCAACACTTGCATTTACATACCAAGATTATGTTAACAGCGACACCAGCGCTGTTGTTGGTTGGTACGGTGATGTTTTGGTTGTTGGAGAGGAATAACTCAGCGACTATGGAAGGGTTATCGGCACAAGGTCAGTGGTTAGCGGCATTTTTCCAGTCTGCGAGTGCTCGTACCGCTGGTTTCAATAGTGTCGATTTGTCTCATTATACGCAACCGGCATTATTGGTGATGATAGTACTGATGTTGATTGGTGCTGGTTCGACTTCCACTGGTGGTGGTATTAAGGTCTCGACTTTCGCGGTTGCGTTTGTTGCAACTTGGACATTCTTGCGTCAGAAAAAGCATGTCGTGATGTTTAAGCGCACCGTGACTTGGCAAGCGGTAACAAAGTCATTGGCCATTATTGTGGTCAGTGGAGCGCTATTAACCACCGCGATGTTTTTGTTAATGCTCACTGAGCAAGCCGCGTTTGACCGCGTGATGTTTGAAGTGATTTCTGCCTTTGCGACGGTCGGACTGACTGCTGGGTTAACCGCAAACCTAACTGAACCCGGGAAATACATTATGATTGTGGTTATGGTAATCGGACGTATTGGCCCTTTGACTTTGGCGTACATGTTAGCTCGTCCAGAACCTTCTTTGTTGAAGTACCCAGAAGATACGGTGTTGACGGGCTAATAATGTTAACGGGTTAATAATGCTAACAGGCTAGGATTTATAGTTCTTGTTAGCGTGTTAGAAAACAAAGCCAGCGATATGCTGGCTTTGTTGTTATAGGTGTAGCTCTAATTTCTTAGCACTTAGCCTTCGAACATTTCAATATATTCTTCGTAGCCTTCTTCAGCCAATTTATCTGCTGGGATAAAGCGCATAGCGGCTGAGTTCATGCAGTAGCGTAAACCTGTTGGCTTTGGGCCATCTTTAAATACATGCCCTAGGTGAGAGTCACCAAATTTACTGCGAACCTCTGTTCTTGGGTAAAGCAGCTTGTAGTCAGTAGTCGTTACGACATAAGCCTCGCTGATTGGCTGTGTAAAGCTCGGCCAACCTGTACCTGATTTGTATTTGTCTTTTGAAGAGAACAAAGGCTCACCCGTTACGATATCAACGTAAATACCTTCTTGCTTGTTATCCCAGTATTTGTTGTCAAATGGGCGCTCTGTTGCGTCGTCTTGTGTGACATCGTATTGCAGTGAAGTTAGAGATGCTTTGATCTCTGCATCAGACGGCTTGGTGTATGTTTTAGCATTAGCTGTCGCATTTTTGTCATCGATGATTTGGCGGATCGTTTTCGGATTTTCTTTTCTATCATCACCGAAGATTTTATCTAGGTACTGATCACGACCAGAAGCGTAGCGGTAGTAGTTATAACGAACCTTGCTCTTCTTGTAATAATCTTGATGGTATTCTTCTGCTGGCCAGAATTTTTCAAACTTAATCAGCTCTGTTTTTAGTGGCTCACCAAAGACCTGAGCTTTGTCTATTTCCATCATGAAATTCTGAGCAACGTCTTTTTGCTCTTGGTTATGATAGAAAATAGCAGGTCGGTATTGAGGACCTCTATCTACGAATGAGCCTTTATCATCGGTAGGATCGATGTGTCTGAAGAATTGGTCAAGTACCTGCTCATAGCTAACTACATCTGGATTGTAAGTCACGTTGATCACTTCGATGTGTCCAGACTTACCCGAGGAAACTTGTTTGTAGGTTGGATTTTCTAATTCACCACCGGAATAACCAGAGATAACGTCGGTGACGCCGGTCAGTTTTTCTAGGTCGGATTCTGTACACCAAAAACAACCACCAGCCAGTGTCGCGATTTCACTTTTACCTGAATCCATCGCTTTATCCATTGTATTGGCAGTGCCAGTCTGGCTTACAAATAGCGAAGTCAGTGGTAATGCAACCACGAGTGATACCAATATTTTAGATAATTTATTCATAGATACCTCATCTTGACGTTTTTCTCATTCGATTTTGAATGTACGAATAGAGACAGGGTTTAGATGGAAAAAATTACACTATTCATGAAAAAAATATCTCAAACAGAAAATCTTGCTCATAAATGCTGCCAGTAGTAGGGTGTCCATTATTGATATAATAGATAATGATGGCGGTTTCCGTACATCTAAGGAACAACATGCAAGCAGAAGTTAAATGGGTCGAAGGCTTTAAATTCCTAGGTCAATCTCAATCAGGTCACTCTGTCGTTATGGATGGCAGTGGCGGTGCTACCGCGCCAAGCCCTATGGAAATGGTGCTAATGGCTGCTGGCGGTTGTAGCTCTGTTGATGTGGTTGATGGCTTGAAATCTGCAGGCCAAAACATCACGGGCTGTAATGCAAAGCTTGAAACCACACGTCGTGAAACGGCGCCAAAAATCTTTACTGTGATTAACATTCACTTCGAAGTGTCGGGTGAAAATCTTGCTCCTGAGTTGGTTGCTAAGGTCTGTGCGGATTCATTAGAAAAGTACTGTTCAGTATGCTTAATGCTGGGTGCTGGTGTAGAGATGACCCACAGCTGGGAAATAGTCTAGTCTCTGATTGTACAGCTTGGCAGTAGACTGATTTTTACGGCTTCTACTTATAGCTGATGGCATATGGGGAGAGCCTGATAAAGAAAAGGGCGGAGCACTTGAAAGTGCTCCGCCCTTATTATTTTAATTAAGGTAGAGTGCTATTATTCAGCAGTTTCTACGATAACTTCTTCCATTTGCGCTTTTTCTTGGTATTCGAAGCTTGGGATCGTTGCGTCAACACGACGGTTTTGCGCACGACCTTCAGCTGTAGCGTTTGATGCTACAGGGTTTTCTTCCCCTTCACCTGAAGCTGTAATGCGGTCCGCTTCAATGCCTTGCTCTTCAATGTATGCGGCTACAGCAGCAGCACGCTTCTTAGATATCATCATGTTGTACTCTGCCGCACCTGTTGAATCAGTGTGACCAACAACATTAACTGATGATTGAGGGTGAGCTTGCAGTACTTCAACTAATGGCATTAATGCAGATTTGCCTTCTGAAGATAATTCAGTGCTGTTTGTCTCAAACATACCTTGAGAGAAGCTTTCAGTTTTCGCTTTAGTAACCACAACTTCTTCTTCAACAACAATGACTTCTGGTTCGGCAATTGGCTCTGCAGGAGCCTGTGTTATAACGGCTGCAGAAGCGGCTGCTGCTGAAGCCGTTGTGTTACCTGTACCAAAGTTGTAGCTAAGGCCAACGGTAACAAGGTTAGAGTTTAAGTCTTGCACGAATTTATCATCGAAATCATCGAAGTATTGATATTCAACACGCAGTGCCCAGTCTTCAGCAAATTGCTTTTCAGCACCGATACCAAGAGACAATACTACGTCATCTTCGTCATCGTGCATGATGTAAGCTGGGCCGGCTTTGAAGAAGATATCAAATTTTTGTTGGATAGCGAGTCGATACATAGGGCTCAGAGAGATAGCGACGATTGAATCACTATATTGCTTCAAAGTTCCTGTGCTATTAAAGCTTGTATCGTAGTCTCCTAGGTAGTCTGCGCTCAGTTCAAGAGCAAACTTGTCAGAAAAGTTGTAGCCACCGTAAAGGCCACCAGCAACAGAGTCATCTTCGCATTTAACGCCATCGACACAGGCACTATCTAGCCAACCCATGCCCACTTTTGCACCAACATAAGTGGTTGCAGCAATAGAAGGAGCTGCCGCTAAGCCGGAAGCTGCGACGACAGCACACATGATTTTAGAAAGTTTTTTCATAATCTTATCCTTGGATTAATTTTTATTGTTATCTGAACTGACCTGTAAAGCGATAACTTACTGGCTAAGACACTGCGACCGTAAGTAAATCAAGGCGTTGATTCAGGTAGAGCTTTTAAAGTACTACTAATATATTGTTAGTCTGATTGCGTATGATAGTCAATCAGATTGTTGGTATTCATAGTTTTCAAAGCGCTATTTATAGCTTTTTTGTTGATCAATTGTTGTCTTAAATGTTGGAAACAATGAAACCTCGTATCATTTTAAGGCGGTACGAGGTTTCATCTTTTTGTGTGAACGGATTATATGGCTACATAGTCTGAGTTGTAGGGTGGAGCGGAGCTTTAGCTGTTACGGGCGCTCACCGGCTAACAAACGCTTTTCGATATCTGCAATCACTCTAGGTAAGTCGGCGATGGTATCGATCAGGTAGTGCGGGTTTGATTTGTTTAGCTTAATGCTTGCTTTTTCTCGCGCAGCTGCAAGTGTCGCTTCGTCGGCATCCACATATTCTTGGTAGGTTAAGCCGGCTTCGTTCCCTGATAATACAAGGCCTACCGTCCACATACCCGCGTTGTGACCTTCATCGATACCCGGTGCAGCGTCATCCACTTTCACACACGCAGCGACGTTCGTCACACCTAGGTCAATGACGTTTTTAAGTGCCATGAATGGAGCAGGGCGACCGCCTTGCGGTAAGTCGTCAGTTGCAACTACGTTGTCAGGAAGATAACCGTAATCTGCTGCAGCTGGAATTAGTACGTCCATCACCTCTCGTGGGTAACCAGAACAAGAGCCGATTTTTACGTTCTTTTCTTTTAAGTTATTCACGACTTCAATCGCGTTTAAAATTGGTGCTGCGTGGTCTGCTACTTTTGCTTTCTGAAGAGGCATGAATGCCGCGTAGATCGCATCAACGTCTTCACTGGTCATCGAGCGTCCGAATTGAGCATTCCAACGAGCGTTAACAGCTGGGATTCGACCAACTGCTTGGATGTGGTCCCATTTGCCGATCCCCATGGGTTCTCGCGCTTCTGCTAAGTCGATATCAAAGTCGAAACCTTGTCTGAATGCTTCAACGAAAATACTGGTTGGAGCAAATGATCCAAAATCAACGATAGTGCCAGCCCAGTCAAAGATAACCGCTTGGATAGGTGATGTTGTGTTCATAATAGTATCCTATTTTTGTGTCGCTCCCAGTGCAAAGTTCTGGGAGGACGAATGATTGTTTTAGGTTATTGGTCTAAATGTTGATTTAAAGAATGAATTAAAGGTATTCAAAGTCTTTGCAGACTTTTGCTATCGCTTTTTCGAATACAGACAGAGCGACTTCTAGTTCGCTGCGACTGATGATCAATGGTGGGCTCAACTGAATCACATTACCTTGTGATACCTTAAAACTCAGGCCATCGTTTAGACACTGGTAAAGCACGGCTTCTGCTTCATCGAAAGCTCGGGTTTTGGTGATGTGGTCAGTGACCAACTCCACCCCCCAGAGCAGGCCGATGCCGCGAACATCACCAATGGCTGGGTACTTCTCTTTCATTTGAAGCAACTGTTCACGCACGAATGCGCTGTCCGCTTGTACTTTTTCAAGTAAATTTTCTTGCTCAATCACTTCCATGGTCGCGAGTGCTGCCGCACAACCAATTGGGCTTTTCTCGTGGGTGTAGTGACCAAGAGATACTTGCGCTGCCGTGTTGTATTTGTCTTTAGTGATCATGGCTGCGATTGGTACTAAGCCGCCGCCAAAACCTTTGCCGATACATAGGATGTCAGGTTCGATATCAAACGCTTGGTGAGTGAACCACTCGCCACTGCGACCCATACCGTTTGGAATGTCGTCGATGATCAACATGACGTTATGCTTATCACAAATCTCACGGATGCGCTTCCAGTAAGCTTTGCTTGGTACTTGCACGTCTGTGTTACGAACCGCTTCTGCAATGAAGGCTCCAATACCGCCTTCTTTTTCAATCACGTACTCTAGGTAATCCGCATAATGCACATCACATGCGGTCTCGTTCGCATCGCCGGAGTTTTGCCCGCGAAGCAATAAAGAGTCATTAAGCGGGAAAGCACCACGATAAGAGACTGCTGGTGGAATACGTTCTACACCAGCCATTAACGGCCCCATACCCTCGCGAAAACAAGCTTCACCACCCACTGAAATTGCATCGAGTGACGCGCCGTGGAATGAATCCCATAGCGACACTACTTTGAAGTTGTTGGTGACATGTCGAGCCAGTTTGAGTGCCATGCCGATCACAGATGTACCACCCGGAGCAAACAACACGCGATTCAAATCACCACCGCAGATCTGTGTGAGTTTCTCAGCACACTGAACCGCAGTTTCATTGGTGAAGCGACGTGGTGAAAATGGCAACGACGCCATTTGCTGAGTCACTTTATTAATAATGTGTGGGTGGCCGTAACCTAGTTGATGAACATTATTCCCGTGAAAGTCCATGTACTTCTTGCCAGTAGCATCTTGAATGTAGATGCCTTCAGCGGTTTCAAGAGTGTCTAGGCAAGGTGTTGACATGGCTTGATGAAGAAACACGTCAGAGTCACGCTTTAACATTGCTTGAGTCGTATCATCGTTTAGTGATTCGTTCCATTTTTCGCGTGCTGGCGTGGTGTTCACATCGCCTTCGCTTCGAAAGTGTGTGGCCTTTAGAATCGGCTCTTGATTGGTCGTCGTCATTATTTGATATTCCAGTACATAGCGTTTTTCACTGCGCCAATGAGGGCTTCAATGTCAGAAGGGTAAACCTCACCGATGTTGCCGATACGAAAGCAGTCTGCGTTTGAAACCTTGCCCGGGTAAATCACAAACCCTTGTTCTTTCAAACGGTCATAGAACTCCTTGAATTGGTAATCACTATGAGTTGGAGAATAGAAAGAGGTGATGATAGGTGAATGAACGTCATCATTAAGCAGCGGTTCAAAGCCAAGAGAGCGCATACCTGCAACCAATGTGGTTTGGTTGGTTTGGTAGCGGTTATAACGAGCTTCAATGCCGCCTTCTTGTTCCAATTCAAGTAGAGCTTGGTAGAAAGCGCGCACTGTATGAGTCGGAGAGGTGAAGCGCCATTTACCATGGTTGCTTTCCATGCAGTGCCACTGGTCAAACAGGTCAAGGCTTAATGAGCGAGCTTGGCCTTTACACTTATCGAGATCTGATTGCTTTGCAATAACAAAGCCGAACCCCGGTACGCCTTGAATGCACTTGTTTGAAGAGCTGATCATGTAGTCGATGCCTAAGTCAGCAATATCCATAGGGATGCCACCAAAGCTAGACATAGCATCAAGAATGACGGTTTTGTTGTGCTGTTTTGCCAATTTGGAAATCTCTTCAATTGGATTAAGCATGCCAGTGGTGGTTTCACAGTGGACAATCGCCACGTGAGTAATGTCTGAATCCATGGCCAATGCCGTTTCCATTTCGTTCAAGTCAGGCTGTGATGTTTCACCTGGGGAAACGACATGGCATGGAATGTTTAAATATTCGGCGATTTGAGCAATACGAGCACCATACGCACCGTTATCAACCACAAGAAGCTTACCGCTGTTAGAGATAACGCTACCGATTGTTGCTTCAACTGAAGCGGTGCCGCTGCCTTGCATTAATACACTTGTATATCCCGCCTGCTTAGTCGCCAAAGTCACAAGCTTGCTACGAATCACTTCAACAACGTCTTTGTTGTATTCATCATCCCAAGTACACCAATCTTTTAGCATCGCTTGGCGAACGGTTTCAGAAGTAGATAGAGGACCCGGTGTCAGCAGTAAGTATTCGTTTCTCATGTTTAATTCTCGTGATTTGTATTTTGGACTATACCAATATTTGCAGTTACTTTAACAACCAATTTAAACGGTCGTAAATAGCCCAAACGTTATTTTCACAAAAGCTTCATATTCAAATTTGTCACTTGTGTTGAGAAATTTTCCGATCTTGAAATTGCCATTTTTTGTTCATTTTATCGTCATAAAAGCCAGTTAGCTTAATACTCGAAATCTGGTTCATACCAATTTAAAGGTGTGTGCTAACAACCTAAATGAATTTATGGATATAGAAGCCTCTAGATGGAGCTTCTAGCCTTAACAACTTTAACCTTGGCAATTCCTAACCTTGGCATCGGGCCTGACTGGAGAAAATGATGAAAAACCGTTTTATGAAAGGATCACTTGCAGCATTAATTACTCTATTAGCTGGTAATGCTTATGCAGCACAGGAAGTGACGGTTTACACCGCTTTTGAAACTGACATTTTAGCGAAATACAAAAACGCATTTGAAAGTGAAAACCCAGACATCAACATCAAATGGGTTCGTGATTCAACTGGGATCATGACGGCAAAATTATTGGCCGAGAAAAACAACCCTCGTGCTGAAGTAGTATGGGGTCTTGCGGGCTCTTCTATGGCTTTGCTTAAAGAAGAGGGCATTCTCAAGCCTTATACACCTCAAGGTGTAGAAGCACTGCGTTCAAACCTCAACGATCCGCAATCTACTCAAGCTTGGTATGGCAATGACGCATTCTTCAATGCGGTTTGTTTCAACGAAGTAGTTGCTAAGCAATTGAACCTACCTGCACCTAAATCTTGGGATGACCTAACGAAGCCTATCTACAAAGGCCACATTGCAATGCCAAACCCAGCGTCTTCTGGTACGGGCTACATGCAGGTTTCGGCTTGGTTACAAAACATGGGTGAAGACCAAGGTTGGAACTACATGCAGAAGCTAGATCAAAACATTGCTCATTACACGCACTCCGGTTCGAAGCCATGTGTTCAAGCGGGTATGGGTGAAGTGGCTATCGGTATTTCTATGGCGAGCCGCGGCGCGAAGCTGAAGACTCAGGGCGCGCCACTTTCTGTGATTACGCCTGAAGGTATCGGTTGGGAATCTGAAGCGGTAGGTCTTGTTAAGCCTTCAGATGCAGCACAACGTGTTATCGATTGGTCTATCTCTAAAGCAGCGAATGAACTTTACATCGAAATGTACCCAGTTGTTGGACACCAAGATGTTACAGGTAAAGCAGAAAACTTCCCGAACGTAGAGAAGAACATGGCAAAAATGGACTTCGCTCGTATGGGCAGTGAACGTGCAGATGTTCTGAAAACATGGTCTGAGAAGTTTGACGCTAAATCAGAGCCAAAATCTTAATCTGACGAGCTATTCAGTTAATTAGAAGTTAGAAATCAGTAAAGGAAGGCTTCGGTCTTCCTTTTTTAGTTTTACGCCTTTAGGTTTTAAGTAAGGTACAACAAATGAAAAAGCACTACTCATATTGGTTCAAGCAAGCATTGGAACAGGAATTTGGCAGCATCAATGCTGGGCTAGAATCCGCCAAACCGCTTCAAAAAGACGTTAACTGTGATATCTCCATTGTCGGCGGTGGTTACACCGGTTTATGGACGGCGATTTTAATCAAACAACAACAGCCTCAAAAGCACGTTGTAGTGATTGAAAAAGGCTTGTGTGGCAGCGGTGCTTCTGGCGCGAACGGCGGGTGTATGCTGACTTGGTCAACCAAATATCCAACGCTGAAAAAACTCTATGGAAAAGAGCAAGCCAAATGGCTGGTTAAGGAATCTGAAAAAGTCATTTACGAGATCGAAGCGTTCTGCAACGAGCATAAAATCGATGCGCATCTTTATAGAAGTGGCACTTACTACACGGCAACCAATGAATCTCAAAAGGGCGGAATGAAGCCTGTCGTTAATGAGTTGGTCAAGCAGGGTATCAACAGCTGGAAGAAGTGCGATCAGTCATTGCCTGATAAAGCTGGGTCGGATCGTCATATTGAAGGTTATTACTCGGAAGCTGCTGGTAGCGTTCAGCCAGCGTTATTGGCGAGAGGCTTACGCCGCGTTGCGATCGAATTGGGTGTCGAAATTTACGAAAATACAGAGATGACCTCTCTTGATTACGGCTCGCCAGCTCGCGTCCAAACTAAGGGTGGGACGATAACTTCCGATAAAGTGATCTTAGCGCTCAATGCATGGATGCTCGATCACTTTAAAGAGTTCAAACGCAGCATAGTGGTTGTTTCTTCAGATATGGTGGTGACCAAGCCTATTCCTGAAAAGCTCAAGCAGTTTGGTCCAGAGAAAGGGGCAGCGGTGGTGGATTCGCGTATCTTTGTCCACTATTACCGAGATACCCAGGACGGACGACTCATGTTGGGCAAAGGCGGCAATAAATTCTCGTTTGCGAATCAGGTTGAAAGCATGTTCAACCAAACGACTAACTACCTACCGATTCTCAATCAATCTTTCCAGAAATTGTTCCCTAAACTGGAGCAGAATGAATTCGATTACAACTGGTCGGGCGGTTCTGACCGATCCGTCACAGGATTGCCATTTTTCGGTAATCTAAAAGGCCAAAACAACATCTATTATGGGCTCGGTTACTCAGGTAATGGTGTGGCTCAAACTCGCATGGGAGGCAAAATTTTGTCTTCAATGGTGTTAGGAGATGATAACGAATGGACACGTAGTGGTTTAACTAGCGGTCCACGAGGCTATTTCCCGCCAGAGCCATTCCGTTGGGTTGGGGCAATGATGGTTAGAGATGCTGTTCGAAGAAAAGAGAACGCGGAAGATTCTGGTAACACGCCATTGTGGCTGGATAAGCAATTGGCAAAGCTCGCGGGTGCGGCAGGTAAAGCCGACAAGGTTGAATCATAAATAAGATTTAAATTAGAGGTACACACTAAGGCTCTCAGTGACTAATGGGCTAGTCATTGAGGGCTTTCTGAACTAACTTTTAATGCCGATTAAATAGCAATCTTTAATGCTTATTATTTCTGCAATATAACTGTCATTTAGCTTCTATAAATTTGTCACTCAACTGCAATATTCAAAGTTTAAATTTGGTATATACCATTTAAAGAGTGCTGTAGTATGAGCATCCAAACTTATTTG
>NZ_JBFRLX010000118.1:0-21684 GCF_041470165.1 Vibrio sp. 10N.286.46.A8 | reverse complement strand
TTATCTGAAATCCAACCACCACCTGGGCGAGACATTAGGTTCATAAAGGCATAAGCCGATGCAACCATACCTGCAAGAACCGGTGTTAATTCAAAGGTGTCAGAGAAGAACAGTGGCAGCATAGAAACAACAGCCAGTTCAGAACCAAATGTCGCGAAGTACAATACGTTAAGTACCGCAACTTGCTTGAATTTGTACTGGTGAATCTCTGGTACTTCTTCTTTGAATACGTTCTTGTTTACTTTCCAAACTTGCGACACTTCGTACACGTAAAGCGCAGCCAAACCTGCATACACAGAGTAAACCGCCATGTCAGACAACATGTTGATGTTGCTTGGTGATAGCTTCCATGTCAGTAGCGCTAAAGCGGCATACATTGGGATCTTCATAATAAGTAGGAAGAAAAAGTCACCCTTTGATGTCACTTCCATTGCCGTTACTTGAGCTGGTTTGAAGTAAGTAGAACCTTTTGGTGTATCCGTTACGTTTTTGTAGAACACAAACGAGAACGCTAAGCTCATAAGGCCAGTAATACCGACCGCATAACGCCAGCCGTCTTCACCACCAAATGCTAAAGCCAGAGTTGGAAGCGTGAATGCTGCCGCTGCTGAACCGAAGTTACCCCAGCCACCGTAAATACCTTCAGCCGTACCCAGTTCATTGTGTGGGAACCACTCAGACACAAGGCGAATACCAACGACGAAGCCAGCACCAATGAAGCCTAATAGGAAACGAGCAATCGCCGCTTGAATGAAAGAGTCTGCCATAGCAAACATAAAACAAGGGATTGAACAGACAGCGAGTAGCGAAGAGTAGACCAATCTTGGGCCGTATCGGTCGGTTAACATACCAATGGCGACACGCGCCGGAATGGTCAATGCAACGTTGAGAATAAGCAGTGTTTTGATCTCTTCAGTAGAAAGACCAAGCGACGTTTTTACCATTTGCAGTAGTGGGGCAAAGTTGAACCACACAACAAAGGTGATAAAAAAGGCCATCCAACTTAGGTGTAAGGTTTTCATCTTACCCGTAAATGAAAGCAGCGAAAATTTTGTGTTATCCATGGTTTAAATCCTTTAAATCTGGAAAATTACCCGGCTTTAGCTCGTGCGTTACTTCCGAAATTCGAACGCATTAATGTGGCTAAACCCTGTGCCGAAATTGCTCACGCTGATAACGCGTTCGCATGATGATGTCGGCGTTTAGTTAACTGGCGATAGCAAGTGGTGCGAGAACCTGAACCCGTTCTCCTTGCTTGCGAACTTCAAATTTCACGAGCTTAAGATCGGGTTGTTCAAGGCACGCGCCAGTTTCTAAGTGGTAATGCTGCTTGTATAAGGGCGAGGCTACGTAAGGCTCACCGCTTAATGAACCAATGATACCACGTGACATCACATTCGCCTTGCCAACAGGATCGTAATTAGAGAGCCCATAAAGCGTGTCACTACGCTTGCAGTAAAAAATAGCCACTTGGTTATCGTCTACTTTGGCGCAAATACCACCGTTCGGGGTTAGGTCGCGGGTGCTGCATACGGTTGTCCAATTTTCCATGACTTTCTCCTAGTCAAAACATAAAACTAATAATCAATTCAATTAGGGTGATAGCCGACAGCAGTTTTCTTGGGCTGCGCCACTGTCGACTATCGATATTGGGTTTAGTTGTTACTGATTCACTCACCAGCAATTCGGCTTACGAAACTTCCGTTACTTCGATTTGGTCTGCCTTAGCTAGCTTTTCATCGCGTTGTGAATCAGAAGAAGAGCTCAAGATCGGCTTAGGAAAACGCTGTTCTCGTTCTTTGATGAATGACAGGCTAGTGTCCATTTCTTCGCTGTTAATGTAGTGCTGGAAGCGTTTCATCTTTTCAGGGTTTTCGATGGTGGTTTTCCATTCACATTGGTATTTTTCGATGTTGAGAGCGATGTCAGCTTCAAGTTCTTCAGCAACATTGAGCTTGTCTTCAATCACGACTTGCTTGAGGTATTCGATGCCACCTTCAAGGTTCTCCATCCATACTGATGTGCGTTGTAGGCGGTCTGCGGTACGTGTGTAGAACATCAGAATGCGGTCGATGTATTGCAGAAGAGTGGTTTCATCAAGGTCGGTAGCAAAAAGGTCACCATGACGAGGGCGCATACCGCCGTTACCACAGATGTAGAGGTTCCAACCTTTATCGGTTGCGATAATGCCAAAGTCTTTTGATTGGGCTTCTGCACATTCGCGCGTACAGCCAGAAACAGCAAACTTGATCTTGTGTGGTGAGCGTAAGCCTTTGTAGCGGTTTTCTAGTCGAATCGCTAAGCCAACACTGTCGTCGACGCCGTATCGACACCAAGTGCTACCCACACACGATTTCACGGTACGTACCGATTTACCGTAGGCATGGCCTGTTTCAAAACCCGCATCGATTAGTTTTTTCCAGATGATTGGCAGTTCATTAAGTTGCGCGCCGAACAAATCGACACGCTGACCACCGGTGATCTTGGTATAAAGGTCGAACTCTTTAGCGACTTCACCAAGCACGATTAGTCTATCGGGTGTGATTTCACCGCCAGCAATACGCGGAACCACAGAGTAGGTGCCGTCTTTCTGCATGTTGCCGAGGTAAATGTCGTTGGTGTCTTGCAGTTCGATGTGTTGATCTTCGAGGATGTAATCGTTCCAGTACGAAGCCAAAATTGAACCGACTGCTGGCTTACACACAGTACAACCTAATCCGTTTCCATGAGAATCCAATAGCTCATCGAAGGTCTTAATTTTGTTGACGCGGATTATGTCGGTAAGCTCTTGACGAGAATAAGCAAAGTGCTCACAGATATCATTAGATACCTCGACACCCAAGTTACTCAGCTCACTATCCAGAACCTGTTTAGCAAGGGCAGAACAACCGCCACAACCTGTTGAAGCATTAGTGGTTTCTTTCAGTGCTGCCATGGTGGTGCAGCCTGCTGAAACGGCGTCTTTAATGTCGCCTTTGGTCACATCAAAACATGAGCAGATCACAGCGCTATCGGGCAGAGCTTCAACACCCATTGCAGAGCCAGAATCATCCGCGACATTAGGTAGAATCAGTACTGATGGGTTTTCAGGAAGAGGCATGTCATTTTGCTTTATTTGCAATAGCGAACCGTAAGCCTCTGCATCACCGACCAATACCGCACCGACAATCTTTGTACCGTCTGCCGAGATGATCAGGCGCTTATAAACTTGTTCAATTTCATCGTTATAGGTATACGACTGAGCGCCTTCCGTCTTGTCATGTACTTCACCGATACTGGCAACATCAACGCCAAGTAATTTGAGCTTGGTGCTCATGTCGGCACCAGTAAATGCAGCATCGTCAGTACCGCCGGATACAATATGCGAAGCCGCGACTTTAGCCATCGAATAACCGGGTGCCACTAAGCCGAAGATCTTGTTGTCCCAAAGCGCACATTCACCAATCGCGTACACGTTGTCGATGTTGGTTTGGCAGTGATCATTAATCACGATGCCACCACGTTCACCAATGGCGATATCAGAGCTGCGAGCCAGCGCATCTTGAGGGCGAATACCCGCAGAGAACACGATCATATCGGTTTCAAGATGGGTGCCGTCGGCGAAGTTCATTCTGTAGCGAGCGTTCTCACCCGCGACTATTTCTGAGGTTGCCTTCTCGGTGTGAACTTGCACGCCAAGGTCTTCAATTTTTCTGCGTAAAAGCGCACCGCCACCATCATCTAACTGTACGGCCATCAGGCGAGGTGCGAATTCCACTACATGGGTTTCCAAGCCTAGGTTTTTGACTGCGTTTGCGGCTTCTAAGCCAAGCAGGCCACCACCAATCACCACGCCAGATTTGCTGCCTTTGCTAGATAGTTCAATGGCGTCTAGATCTTCGATGGTGCGATAAACGTGGCAGTGCTCTTGGTCGTTACCGGGAATAGGGGGAACAAAAGGGAATGAACCGGTCGCCAGAATCAAGGTGTCATAACTCTCGGTATGTCCCGATTCAGTCACAACGCACTTATTTTCGGTATCTAGTTGAGCGACTTTCTCGTTGAGAAGGTAATTGACGCCATTGCTTTGGTAATATTCTTCGCTGGTTAATGCCAAGTCATCAGCATTTCCGCGCTTGAAGTAAGCAGTCAGCTGAACTCGGTCGTAGGCCAACCTTGGCTCTTCACTAAAAGTAACCACATCAAACTCATCACTGTCTGATTGCAGGATATTGTCGATAAATTTGTGTCCAACCATGCCGTTACCCACAACGACGATTTTCTTCTTGCTCATAATCCATTCCTTATTCTCGGCGTCACCATCACTAGCATCTAATTTCTAGTCGTTAGCAGAGGAATACCGGGTTGAGATTCCACTCAATTCATAATCATCAAGAAAAACAAAAATGTTTTTTCTAAGTCTTGGTTTCTAGTGGAGCAAGGAGGGTGCCAGATTGCAGATTGTTCATTTAAATAAAATTTAATTTATATTTTTCAGTGGTTTAAAGTTTGGCAGTGACACGCAATTACCCCTAAAGTGGTATGTAAATTTTTGGTTAGATTTATATAAATGAGCGTTTGTGGTGCAACTTTCCGCAAGATGGTGCAAAAATTAAGTTTCTATCTTGGTTAATTTGAATTCTATTCAGTATTGATATTTTGTTATTTGTTAAGTTATTGTTTTTAATGTGAAATATTTCATTTTTGTCGACTGGTATTAAGTGGCGTGTTATTTGCTTGGTTTGAGTTATTACAATTATGGATAATTGAGCGAGAAACGGATGACCGATTCAAACAGCGGTTGGATAAAATCAACCTGTGCTTATTGTGGTGTAGGGTGTGGAATAGAAGCGAGACCGACATCGTTAGGAAAACTAGAAGTACGTGGTGATAAAGATCATCCATCAAACTATGGGAAGCTATGTACTAAAGGGATTGCGCTTGGTGATACTGTCACGCCTTTAGGGCGCCTAACACAGCCTGCTCATATTCAGAATGAGCAAAAACAAGAGCTGGATTGGAACAGTGCCACTCAGTTGGTCGCAGACAAATTCAATCAAACGATCGAAGAATTTGGGGCCGATTCGGTTGCGTTTTATGTTTCTGGTCAGCTGCTTACCGAAGACTATTACGTTGCCAATAAACTGATGAAAGGCTTCATCGGCAGTGGCAACATCGACAGTAACTCTCGCCTGTGTATGGCTTCTAGCGTTGTTGGGCACAAGCGTGCATTTGGCAGTGACACAGTACCTGTCTGTTATGAAGATCTCGAGCAAGCCGATCTCGTCGTGATTACAGGCTCAAACCTAGCATGGTGTCACCCAGTACTTTTCCAAAGGTTAAGAGCCGCGAAACAAGCCAACCCTGCATTGAAAGTGATTGTTATTGACCCTCGTTATACCGACACTTGCGAAATTGCAGACATGCACTTGGCATTGGAATCCGGCTCAGACGTGGCGCTGTTCAATGGCTTATTGTGCTATCTCGACGATAACGACAAGCTAGATTCCAACTACATAGAAAACCACACCCAAGGCTTTACTGAAGCCATTCGAGCTGCGACTCGTTATCGTTATACCGAATCAAGTAAGTGCGACAAAAGCGTTCCTGAGCTAACAGGATTAACAGAGCAGCAGCTAAAACAGTTCTACAGTTTGTTTGCATCGAACGAGAAAGTGCTCACCATCTATTCCCAAGGCGTGAACCAATCCACACAAGGGTGTGACAAGGTGAATGCCATTATTAACTGTCATTTAGCCACTGGGAAAATTGGCAAGCCGGGTATGGGGCCATTCTCGGTAACGGGTCAGCCGAACGCCATGGGCGGGCGTGAGGTAGGCGGCCTAGCCAATACCTTAGCAGCGCACTTTGAGTTTGGTGATCCGCAATCACACCAAACGGTGAGCGAGTTCTGGCAAACCGACAGCTTAGCCACACATGCGGGTTTAAAAGCGATCGACCTGTTTGGTGCCATGAATGAGGGAAAAATCAAAGCGGTGTGGATCATGGCAACTAACCCAGTCGTGAGTTTGCCAGATAGCGAAAAGATCAAAGCGGCATTAGAGAAGTGCCCATTTGTGGTGGTGTCGGACTGTATTACCGATACTGAAACCACACGCTTGGCCGATGTGGTGCTGCCCGCGCAAGGGTGGAGCGAGAAGTCGGGCACCGTGACCAACTCTGAGCGTCGAATCTCACGCCAACGCCGTATATTACCAAGCCCAGGGGAAGCCAAACCTGATTGGTGGATATTAAAAGAAGTCGCGCAAAAAATGGGATTCAAAGAGCAGTTTGATTACCGTCACGAAGGCGAGATCTTCAAAGAGTATTGCGAGATGACTGCGCTTGGTAATGAAACAGGTAAAGCGCGTGATTTGTGCTTAATTGGACTCACTCAACTGGATGAGAAAGGCTATGGCGAACTCACTCCACAGCAATGGCCAGTGCTAGAGTATCAACCAGAGATCATCGAGCAGCGCATGTTCACCAATGGCGAGTTCTTTACCGAATCTGGCAAAGCGCAGTTTATTGCAGTCGAACACGACAAACCGATTGCCGATACCAGCCTTGAATTCCCGCTTATCATGAATACAGGTCGAATCCGAGATCAATGGCACACCATGAGCCGCACAGGCTTGGCCGCAGGTTTAGGCGAACACACACCAGAACCCTTTGTCGCCATGCATCCAGATACGGTTGCAGAGCTTGGCTTAGAAGAGTTCGGCTTAGATGAATTCGGGCTAGATGCCTTCAATCACGCCACTATTAACCCTGTAGTGAAAGTGCGCAGTGCACAAGGGGAGTGCCAAGCCCGCTTAGTGGTAACCAAAGAGATGCGCCGGGAACAAGTATTCATGCCTATCCACTGGAATGCCCCAACCGCCAAAGACAGTAAACCATGTGACTTGATCTTGCCTCATACCGATGCTGCATCTGGTCAGCCAGAATTCAAACACACACCTGTTGTGGTAGAGCCGTGTGGCTATCGCAGTGAAGCCGCACTGGTCAGTGACAAGGTGATGGATTGCAGCGGTTTTGATTACTGGGTACGCCAAAGAGTGGAGGGCGGTTTTCTGTATCGCATCTCATCATCCAAGAACCCAATGGAGCTGGTGATTCAACTGGCCAACACACTCGATGCCTTACCAGAACCCAACGCGGAGGCGATCAAATCACTCCATTACCACGGCAACAAATCATTCAAGAACTACGGCTCCGCGAAGCTGGGTCAGTTTGGCGTAAAGCAAGCCTTTGTGGTGAACAGTAAGCTTGACCATCAAAGCATCGATTGGCTGGTGGAGTGCCTAACCCGAGAAGCCGATGAGGAGTTTGAAGCCGAGTTCTTGAGTGCTATGGCAAAGTAGTTACTACCTCTTATTCATCCATACTTATAACGTAGACGCCGACTATCATGTCGGCGTTTTTGTTTGAGAGCACGACTCCCAAGATATGAACAACTCACATATAGGGTGGTTTTCTGCATTTTGTCGAAACTATATGGAAAATTTCTGCTTTTCGTCATGTTTGACGCAGGAATAAGTAGGTAAGATTATGTTATTAAATTAAGCGCAACGTGTCTTGTCTCTAAACAGAATTGTTTAGAGACAAGATGCAGAATAATTCGGTCTAATATAGCTATTATGTGTCCGAGTACCCCACGTTTAGATAATCGATATTTGGGTAGTATTAGATGGAAAAAATATATTTATTAGATAGAAATGCGTTATCAGAGATAAAAAAAAGTGCTGATGGTGTCAATGTTGATTTGAAGAGGCTAAGTAAGCTGAAAAGCCTTGATAAAAAGGGAAACTTCATTAGTGGCATGCTATCAGTTAGAGAAGGACAAAGTAAGAGATTGGAGACTTGTGAGCAGATCGAACTTTCAATTGAAAAGGACTTGCCGTATCTCGAACGATTTTATAAAAAAGCAAGAACTGATGGTGGTTTTTTTATTGAAAACAAAGAGTTTACAGGAAAATGCTTCGGGCATGTTGAAGGGAAGGAGCTTAATTGGGATGTATACATCAAGTTTATAAAATATGTTCAAGGAATTCTATACCAGCCAGTAAAACGTGCTATGCGTCTCGAATGCGCTAGAAATATTATTTTGGAATCCAAATCGCTTGGAGTACCCAAAGGTCATTTAATTGTCGTATGTGCTTTAGCTAGTTTATATGGCAATCACTCAGCTAAAAAAATCCTAAAATCCAAACCAAACATGTCAACACAAGAAGCTGATGAAGCTGCGTATAATAGCCTGAGTGATTTAATATGTTTGACCAGAGTACACTATGTTCAAACCCATGTTGGCATAAACTATTTTGTTAAATTTTTGACATTTGATATTGCTTTAAGTGAATTCTTTAAGTCTCTAAAAATCAACTGGTTCACTGCAATTGATAACGGAGTATCAACAAATATTACTTTTAGTAAAAAGCTATTCTTAGAAATTCAAGATCTAGAATTTGAAAAACTATCACATATTGTTACCAACACATAACGAACGACTATGGTGTCAATAACTAGTTTTTGGGCGTTGTTTTCATCCCACATGGCGCCATCTCTCAGCATCGAGTTATGGTACATAACCGTCTTTCGAACACTCGCGATTATTGCGACTTTCTTAGGCTTTCCGGCAGCTAAAAGTCGAGCATAACTCACTTTGAATACCGGGTTACATTACATGGCTGACATCATTGCCATATATAGCACTGTGCGTACTTGCGCTCGCCCCCTATACGTATGAGTGACATATTTGCTATTGTAGTCAGTAGTTTAGAGCGGGTTACTGACTTATGAAGTATGACCTTACCATTTTGGTCTACGGCATGAAGACTAAAGTGGTTTTTAGTTAAGTTGACACCGCAGAAATAAGAATAATCAGACATGGTGCCTCCGATACATTTAAGTATCACATAAGTGTGGCAGATCCTCGGGAGGGGGAATCCATGTCATTCTTTATGCAACATGGGGAGTTCAGCATTTGGGTATGAAAATTAGACTGTGGGTAGTGTTTCGATTATTACTTGTTGCTGTCGGAGGACCAGTGGGTTTATACCTCGCTGGTTATTTTTCGATGCAGGTTGGTGAAACGGCTTGGGTTCCTGACACACATTTCTTTATTTACTTCTCGGCAACTTTACTTGTTATTTCCGCATTGGCAATGCTGAGCATGAAACTTAGGAAATTTGCTACATTTTTAATACTAAGTACTGCTGCGATGATTATTTTTAGGCTTTATATTGGGGATAAGTACCAAATCGGTGGACGAGAGTTCACTGCAACTATGATTCAGATCTGGGCTATGTGTAGTATAGCTCTCATTCATTTTGTCGTGCCAAATCGTCTGACGGAGCCGGTTCTTATATTGTTGCCTATAGCTGTTTGTGGGTATTTCTTGTATTTTTCGGTTTTGCGTAATATCCAAATTACTTTTAATTTATTTGAAATTAATATCCTTGTTAAAGCTGGTGAGGTTACAGGCAGTCAATACCAATTATTAGTTGAGTCTTTGCCTGATTATTATCTATCGTCCTTCGCCAGTGGTCTATGCGGCCTTTTTTTAGTTGCTGTATATTTTGCTGCAAACTGGCCAAAGTTAAGTTGCTTCAAAAATGTGGCATAACTAGCAGGCATAAAAGCGTCACGCAGCCAACACTAAACCCCGAGTGTTGAACAAGCCCGAAGCCTCTTTATTAAGTAAATTGTACGATTGCACTTGAAAGGCACACCGCTTTGAGGTTCTCTCAAGGCGAGTGAGGCCCAAATAAGGTAGCGATAACAATCTTATTAATCATTTAGCCATTTTCCTGTTTCTTTCGTCGTCACATCTCCTCTGATTCCGAAAATGCCATTCTCTTTATTTGCGATGCCTTTCGGCTGGGTTAAAGTCACCATCAAATTATGAACCGATACCGGATGTGATAATGGGAATTAATCGCATTAATCATTTACCTTGCAAGTATTGATTGGTAAAGTGTTGTTAAAGATAGGTTTATCGTATTTTAAGTTGGTTGGCTTTATGGAGGAGGAACAATGGGAAGTGGCAAAAAGAATATTTGGCTTGAGTCTGATTCGATTGTAACAAGGAAGAGCCCAAAGCCTCTTAAGCTTAATACGTTAGAAAATATCTACGTTAAAGAGCATGACATTAAAAGTAAAATCACAAGGTCGTTCTTTATTGCGGTTGTGTTTAGTTTACCTATTTTCCTTTTTCGTCCACTTGCAGGTATTGGTGTGTTTTCCATAATTGGCATCGCTGGATACCTTTTAACCAAAAAGTATGAGTTACGTGTCGGTGTTTTCAATAACGATGACGTTGGTGTTGTAGAGTCTGGGTTATATTCGTCAAACGAACACGAGGAACTCGATGAACAGTAAGACTTGTGATGGAATATAAAGCAGACAAGTAATAATAAATAAGGATTAATATGATGCGTTACGCTCGGCGGTTTCGGTAAGAGTACCGTGTACTTGGTTAGTTCTGTGGGGCTCACCTTCTTACGGGCGTTAGGATTGATATTGATTATTTACACATATAATAAGTTGGTTGGTAAAAAGCATGAAACAAGCTGTAGAAATGAAGAAATTTAACTTACCTATTAAAAAGGTAGGTGCCGGAATTACCGTTGCTTTTGTTCTCTTTAGTTCCGTTTATACTGTTAATGAGGGGCACATTGGTATTGTTAAGCGCTTTAGTGAAGCTAAAACACAGGTAAGCCCAGGCTTACACTTCAAAGTCCCGTTTATCGACAGCGTTGAAGAAATTGAAGTTCGAACACGCAAGAATGAAGAGAAAATGGCCTCTAGTACAAAGGAGCAGATGCCAGTTACTGTCGTCGTATCCGTTAACTGGACGGTAGATAAATCTGCAGCGTTAGATCTTTTTAGACAGTATGGCGGTCTTCCGCAATTTGAAGCTCGTATTCTTGACCCTAGATTTAGGTCGGCAACCAAGGATGTTATTCCTAAGTATGATGCAGAGCAGTTAATTCAAGATAGAGCGAGTGCTATTCAGGCGATTGAATCCAATTTAATTGAAGAAATGGCCGCGTTTCCAGTAAGCGTAGATAATATACAGATTGAAAATATAGCCCTACCCAAAAAATACCTTACCTCAATCGAAACGAAGCAGACTGAGAAAAACTTAGCAGCTGCCGAGAAACATAAACTGGCTAGACAAAACTTAGAAGCTCAAAGAGCCGTAAATACGGCAAAAGCCGAAGCTGATGGTATTGAGCTTATCGCTATAGCTGAAGCTAAGGCGATTAAGTTAAAAGGTTTTGCTGAAGCAGAAGCGATTAATGCAAAGGCCAAAGCTCTTGGGGATAACCCGTTAATTATTAAACTGACCGAAGCTCAAAACTGGGACGGAAAGCTGCCAGCAACAATGTTGGGTGGTGAAAATATGCCTATTTTGGACATGAGAGCTAAGTAGCATTAGAGAATTAAAGGTAATCCTAATTCAGAAGGGGTGAGATGTTGCACAGTCAGCATTTACCCCTGAAGCTTGCATAAGCCCAAAGTCACTTTGTTAAGCAAACTGTACGATTAGGTTTGAAGGGCACACCGTGTTGAGGTTTCTCTCAAGGCGAGTGAGGCCAAGGTAAGGTTGTGATAGTGATCTTATCAAGCCGTTAGTCATTTGCTGTTTATTGTCGCCATGTTTACTCTTATTCCACAAATGCCACCAGCCTTGTTCTCGTTGTCTTTCTGCTAAGTGAGTTGGCTCAAGCTTTACACATGCCAAAACCAATATTAAAAATACGGCCGTATGACCTAGTTTATTTAGTGTTCTTGTCCAATATTGTGCATTGTCACACGCTTCAACGCCTATACGCATGAATGGCATATTTACTATTGTAGTCAGTAGGTTAAAGTGGGGTGATGCTTTATGAAGCAGGACTTACTATTTTGGCCTGCGGTATGAGGGCTAAAGTGGTTTTTAGCTAGGTCGATACCGTAGAAATAGGTACCGCATAATGTGGCAGAACCTCGAAAGGGGGGATCCATGTCATTCGTAATATGGATTTCAACATCGAGGGTTTTGAATGAAAGCAGTAATCGGAAGTCTAAAGAGGTTTTGGAAACGTTATAAAGAAGAAAACCCAACTATACAGCTTAGCGTTCCATTTGTGGGAGGGTTCGCTGCGAACATTCCTTTAGTTGAAAAAGGGAAGATAAAACGGACTAGAACTGGAATAAATGCTCAAGATAAAATCGGTCTTTTTGTCGAATCCAACACTAATAATTTAGTTAAATTCTATAGTCAATATGAGTTAGAAAAAGAATATAAATTCTGTCGCGCACCATATGCTGAAACCATACCTCTAAGAAAAGGAAATAAAGGCTTTTCTTATGGAAAAAATGTAGATGATTTAGAAGTGTGTTTTATTGACGCGAAATACCAGGTTCCCGACTATTTAAAAGAACATTCAGAAAAAGCAGTAGAACTATTTAAAGCCTTAGGCAAGATAAAAATTGATGAAACATCAGGCGAGTGGCAAAACGATTACTCCATACGTATCACTAATTTTGATGTAACGGAAAACAAAATTCATATCCAACCAGCTACTTACTTTGATCAAGTCGCAACGAATCTAACTTTAGATTGGGCTTCTGGTGTATTAGGGGAAGACCCATTACTAACGATTCGAAATGATTATGAAAAAGCTCATAATGGTCTAATTACTCCTCTAAGATCATCAATACTTTCAAATACTCTAGGCGTGGCTGCTATTGTCGTTAATCCAAATACAAAAGAAGTACTGATACCCATTCGTGGGAATGAACAAGCTATAATGGATAACGGCCTAGGTAAATTCCATTGCTCTGCATCTGGGGTTTTTGCATGGAATGAAAATGATACTATTACGAATACCTTATCATTCGACTTTTTCTGTAAAGGAATAGAAAAGGAAATAAAAAGTGAAATTGGACTTAGACCAGATCAATATAGCCTAATACCGCTTGCGTTTACAAGGGAGCTAGTCCGAGGAGGTAAACCCCAGTTATTTTTTATTGCTGAAACTACATTAGATATTGCTAGTATTCAATCTGAAATGAAAATGGCGGAGGAGAGTTGGGAATTTATTAGTATTGAGAGTGTTGATGAAAGTAATCCACTTTATAAATATATCGAGTTCCCTTTAAATGCCCCCCAAGAGATGTTCACATATGAAGGATGGATGGCCATGAAGATTGCAATGGCATATTTTTATAGAACAGAACCACCTTTCAACGCATGCTAGCTGATATCCACATAAACGAATAAGGATTAAGGCTTCACGCTGGCAACACTAAATCCCTGAGTGTTGAGCAATCCCGGAACCATTGTATTAAGTAAACTGTACGATTAGGCTTGAAGGGCACATTGCTTTGAGGTTTCTCTCAAGGCGAGCGAGGCCAAGGTAAGGTTGTGATAACCAACACAGGCCTCACGCTTATACGCATGAGTGACATATTTGCTATTGTAGTCCGTAATTTAGAGTGGGTTACCGAGTTATGAAGTATGACCTTACTATTTTGGTTTACGGCATGAAGGCTAAAGTGGTTTTTAGCTAATTAGATAGCGCAGAAATAGATACCACATAAATATTGTAGAACCTCGGAAGGGGAAATCCATGTTATTCGTTATATAGAAAGGGAGGTAGAGTGCTAAATCGTATCGCTAAGTTGTTAATGCATTTATTGGCTTCATCTATAACGGCTTTTTTGGCTGGGATTTTGAGTGTAATTCTAACGATGATGGGAGGTTTTCTAATAATTCCTGCTTTTCAAACTTGGTTTATCATGAAGTATCAAAGAGGGAATGTTTTTATATCAAGTATGATTGCGTTTGCCCCTTGGGTTGCCATTCATTTTTATGCAATCAATCAGCCTAATCTCACTCAAGTGGTAATCAATCTAGCATGTCAGTCTGCAATTGCTGGGATTATTTTATACGGACTTAGATATCATGCATATTCGAAAGTTATGGATTATTGGTCAGGTAGATAACTTTGTATAACAAGTATTTAAGAGTGAACCCAATTCGAGTTACCACACTCCTAGTAGTGGGCTAACGTGCTTCAAATTAGAATGTCGCGTGCTCAGGGGCAAGGGTCTTATCCAAGCCCCTGAACAAGAAGACGATAAAAATGCCAATTCTCAGCTGCAGCAGGCTAGGCTCCAGTTTGATTTGAAGTTTCTTTTCCATGATATCCCTTGTGATGCACTAACGATGCGATGAATTAAATGTTTATCAAAGGATATCTATAGTCTTTGTGTTTCATTTCTTTTTTCAGTGCCTTATGTAGCAAGAAATGTCTGGTTTGTTTGTTCCTCAACTTTATCTGATTCAAAATCTTGCTGTTTGATCAAGCTAATGGCGAGACTTATTGGCATTGGTTTATAGAAGTAGAAGCCTTGGATGTAGTCGACGCCTAGTTTCGACAAGATCTTCAGTTGCGACTCGTACTCAACGCCTTCAACTATGACTTGCATGCCTAAGGTGCGTGATAGCTGAAGCATGGATTCTAATAGTGGGATACCAAAACTGGATTCGTCGGATATGTTTTTCACGAACACGCGATCAATCTTGAGAATACTGAACGGAAATTGCCTTACAAAGTCTAATCCTGCGTAGCCAGTACCAAAGTCATCTATGGCAATTCTTACACCAAGATCAGATAGCTTTTGCAAGTTGTCCTTAATTTTGACCATATCGGCATCAGAACACTCACCATCCTCTGTCACCTCGAAAACCACTTGCTTGAGAATCTCAGGGTGTCTTTTAAAAATGCTAATCACTTTATTAGTGAAGTTACTGTTGGATACAACGTTTCGGCTGATGTTGATGCTGATGTACTTTGATGCAAACACCTCTTGATTACTTTTCAATGTCGTTAACACTTCATGCAGCACGAAATAGGTCAGTTTCTCAATCAAGCCTAAACTTTCAGCCAATGGAATGAAAATAGCAGGGGAGACGTTACCTTCAATTGGATCGTTCCATCTCAATAGTGACTCACAGCCTACGATCTTATTGGTGCTTTGGTTAACGATAGGTTGCATGTGAACATGTAGGTGTTTGTTTTTCAGAGCACTGGATAGCGAATATTCTAAGCTACGTTGGCTCTGTTTTTTATGCTTGAGGGAAAGGCGAATAATGGTCGTAATTCCGGCCATGAGAAAGCCAAACCATAAGTGACTCAGCATGAAGTTAATATAATACTGATGACCAATGTATGAGGTGACGGAGAATGGGTAGATGTCTGATCGTATCCGTACTGTCGCGTTGTATGAGCCGAGGTCGGTAGGGTGAATGTCTCTTTTGATCACCTCAACTTTAGAGTTAATGCCATGGCTACTCAAATTAGCTTCTACAAGCTCAAAGATGAAGTGCGGAGGAATCATCAGGCTCACTCCCGAGCCTTCCTTAGTCGAGAATATCAGCATGATGGATTGCACCTTAGTAATCGCTGAGTTTGAATACGATAAGGTGGTTAAATTTGGGGCTTCATTGAGCCGCTGCCTGATGGTGTTGTATAGGCGAAATGAAACTTCACCATCGGTGGTTGAACAGTAAAATCGACTCTCCTTGTCGAACACCGCGGCTTCTTTCACCCAATCAGCTTCAAAAACGTTTTGTCGAAGTTGTCTAACAATCGTGTCGCAAGGCTGATCTGGGGTAATTTCAGATAAAAAACGGTCGAACCTTGATTGAATCCCTTCTAACCTCGTTTCTACTAACCTTGATGTGTCTTCGGTTAACGTTTGGTAATGAGAAGGTGTCAAAGGAATGAGCAATGCCATGAAAAAAAAGAAAGAAATGGCAAAGAAGAACGAAGTTTTGGCAAAATGGTGGTACTTGATATCCATATTAAGAGAAGCGTGACCGATTGGTGTGTGCATGCAACTTAATTTATAAATTTAGCGATAATAACGCAAGCTTATGCATAAATAGTGTGAACAAAAGTCTGAGTTATTGATATAAATAGCGTAACGCATGGTCGCACTATAGAAATCAGGATGTTAGATATGCTTCCAAGGTTGAGTGTGTCGTTTTTTTGTTCAGTACTTTTGCGTTTTTTGATGAAGCGGATTGTTGCCGGTTTTTTATCATCAAATTGAAAACTGTAATTTTTGAAATAATGCGAGTGAGTGGATTTGAGCGTAATGATAAAAAATATGATTTGGATGTTGGTGCGTGTGTTTATCACGTTTCTGATGATTGCTCCTACCTACGCGATCTTTATCTTGTCTAATTCCGCAACACCTCGTCTTTTTGAGACCAAACCAGAAGTGTTAGCTTGGCTTTCGTGCTTTCTTCTTGTGATTGGTTATGTACTGATTAGGTTTTCTAGAACGAGGTATGTGGGAAAACTATTATCGCTTGGTGTATTGGGGGCGGTAGTGTTAATCATGTATGTCGATGAGCGTTATCGGATTTTTGAAGTCAGTGTTCACGCATGGAGCTTATTTTTAGCCGCTCTGTATTTGATTATGCTTTTGTATTTCATTTTCCCGGTTAAGCAACTTAAGCCGCTACTGAGTTTAGTGCCTGTCGCAGGCGTGTCATGGTTTTTAGTTTGGGCCATAGTCAGCCCAATAAATGTAACGTATGAATTGATTAGCAGTAAAACAACAATTTCAATTGCGAACTATCAAAAGGTAATCGACTTGCTACCTGAGTTGTACCTAGATGGTTTCCAGTCAGGTTTGTTTTCAATGCTTCTTGTTATTTGGTTGTATGCTTTTGTGGTTTTTGGACATAATCCTAAACGTAGTTATCAGAAACTGGCCACCTATTTAGCAAAGAGTCGCTAAGAAGATGAGTAAAACGCAATAGAATCGAAAAGGGCAAGGTTAGTTAACCTTGCCCTTTGTTGTTTGGGGCTGTTTATTCAATCTGTTGTTTAGAACAGTTGCTTAGATTTGTAAGAAGGCGCTTTAAATCGCTTTAACGCTACTTCGTTCAACTAACGTTGGCTCTAACTCAACAACCTGCGGATACGCATCAGGTGTTTTGAGTCGGTTCAAGAGAGTATCTACGGCCGCTTTACCTAAACGGTGTTTTGGCTGGTGGATAGTGCTCAAAGCTGGGGTCATGTACTTAGATAAATGGATGTCATCGTAGCCAATGATCGAAAGATCGTTTGGAATCGATGTGCCATCTTGTGCGGCAGCGTGAATCACACCCATTGCCATCATGTCATTACTCACGAAGATTGCCGACGGCATTACGCCTCGGGTCTTTAGTGTTTGGTATGAGTCAAAGCCGCCATCGCATTCGAAGTTGGATTCAACAATCCATTTAGGGTTGATCTCTAGCTTTGCTTCTTCCATTGCTTGCTTGAAGCCTTGATAACGAGAAGAGGCTTGATTGCGGTGAAGTGGGCCGGTGATACAACCAATCTGAGAGTGGCCGTTGTCTATCAAATGCTTGGTCGCCATGTAGCCACCTTGGTGCGAGTTGTCTTGGATCTTATCACTCGCGAACAGCATTGGGCCCCAGTCCATGACCACAACAGGTAGTTCTGGGTAGCGTTCAAATACGTCAATATGCTGCCCTTCAAGGGTTGAACACATCAACATCAAGCCATCGACTCTCTTTTGCAACAAGGTATCGATAGATGACTTCATACGGTCGCTGTCGCCTTCGGTGTTACACAAGATAAGGTTGTAGCCTTTCTCATAACAACGACGTTCAACACCTTTTACTACTTCGCCAAAGAATGGGTTGGTAGAGGTAGTAACCAGCATACCCAAGGTTTTGGTTTGCTTCATTTTCAAGCTGCGAGCCAATGCAGACGGTGCGTAGTTGAGTTCTTTAGCCGCACTGTTAACACGCTCAGCAATCTCTTCACTGACAAAACGTGACTTGTTGATCACATGGCTGACGGTTGAAGTTGAAACCTTTGCTAGCCGAGCGACGTCTTTCATTGTTGCCATAAAAAATCCTTGTGGGAGTAACTTGCCACGTTGCGCGATATTCTGCCCGAAAACAGGGGCTTATGCTTGTTATTTGTTGTTACCGAATTTGAAGGCTAACATCCGTTAACTACGGTTTAGCTCAGGAGTTAAGCCTTCAAATGGGTCTAAAGTTAGGCAGATAATTGCTCTGATAAAAACGCATCGGTTTCAGCACGGCTCGGAATCGACGTTTGAGCACCAAAGCGAGTTACGGAAATAGCAGCAGCAGCATGAGCAAACTTAATCGCACGCTCAAGTGGCATGTCTTCAAGTAAGCCTGTCACCAATGCGCCGTTGAAGGTATCACCAGCAGCAGTTGTGTCTGTTGCTTCAACGCGGAACCCAGCAATAAGCTCGCCCTTGTCGTTTTTACTTACCCAAACGCCTTTCGCGCCAAGTGTGATCATCACAGTCTCGATGCCTTTCGCGTGCAAAGCCAAAGCTGCCTGATGAGCGGATGCGCTGTCAGTCACGGTAATGCCTGTTAGTACTTCAGCTTCAGTTTCGTTGGGTGTGATCACATCAACACAAGCAAGTAATGAATCCGATAATGGACGAGCAGGAGCCGGGTTTAGAATAACTTGAGTGCCATTCTCTTTTGCTACTTTTGCTGCGTATTCAATGCCTTCAATTGGCGTTTCAAGTTGAGTTAGAAGGTATTTAGCGCCACGAATCTTCTCTAGATGCGGTTCAATTTGGTCGCAAGTCAGCTTGTTGTTGGCTTCAGCGGAAAGACAAATGCTGTTTTCACCTGTTGCTGATACTTGGATCATCGCGATGCCTGTCGGCGTGTTGTCTGCAACGATAACACCATCGATGTTGATGCCATCTTTAGCAAAATCTTGACGAATATTGATGCCGAATGGGTCGTCACCGACACAGGCGATAAAGCCGATATCTGCGTTTAATCGCGCAGCAGCGACCGCTTGGTTTGCGCCTTTACCGCCAGGGATGACCTGATAGTTACCGCCAATCAAGGTTTCACCCGGACGAGGGAACGAAGGAACTTGCAGTACGTGGTCAGCGTTAACGCTACCTAAAACAATCAGTTGAGTCATGATACGAGCCTTATGATATATCGTATTTGAAAATGCATGGGTCTTTCTCATTACGTAAATTGCTCGCCTTGTTAGACGGCTTATGAGAAACAGCGATGCACTGTCGGTTTTTTTGTTTTTTCTTGAGTCAGCAAGTTAGTGAGCTAATGAGCAGGGAGATAGGGGACTCCCTGCTTAATTAGATTTCAGCGTTAAACTGAATTACTTAGTAACAAACAAGCTTACTTAGCGATGATTTTTAGAGCTACTGGTACGTACTCGTCTACTGTCTCGCCTTTCAGTACTTTGTCTGCTATTTCAATACCTAAAGAACCGATTAGGTCAGGCTGTTGTGCAACCGTTGCGCCTAGTAGGCCGCGGTTAACAGCAGCGATACCGTCTTCAGTGCCATCAAAGCCAACGATCATCACTTCTTTACCTGAAGCTTGAACGGCGCGAAGAGCACCTAGTGCCATTTCATCGTTTTGAGCGAATACCGCTTGTACATCTGGGTTAGCAGCAAGCAAGTTTTCCATTACGTTCAGACCTTTAGTACGGTCGAAATCAGCAGGTTGGCTTGCAAGAAGCTCAAGGTCGCTGCCGTTTACTGCGTTCATGAAGCCTTCGCCACGTTCACGAGCAGCAGATGTACCCGCGATACCTTCAAGTTGAATTACTTTCGCTTTCTCGCCCACTTTTTCCATGATGTAGTGACCCGCCATTTCACCGCCAATTACGTTATCAGAAGCAATGTGGCTCACTACGTCACCACGGCTTGCACCACGGTCTAGTGTCAGTACTGGAATGTTTGAACGGTTAGCAATGCGAATTGCGTTAGAGACTGCATCTGAATCTGTAGGGTTAATCAGGATTGCCTTAACACCACGAATGGTTAGATCTTCAATGTTCGAAAGCTCTTTGCTTGGATCGTTTTGAGAATCAAGAACGATAAGCTTGTAGCCTAGCTCTTCTGCTTTCGCTTCTGCGCCATCTTTCATGGTTACAAAGAATGGGTTATTCAGTGTAGACAGAACGATTGCCATTGTATCTTGCGCCTGTGCAGACACAGATACTGTTGTAGAAAGAAGGGCAGCAGAAATAAGAGTCGCTAATTTTTTCATGGTGTAAGTCCTTTATGTAGGGTGAGCTAGGTTGGATAACCCTAGCTCGTTGTTACATTATTTATAGATTTAATGTTTATAGGTTTGTTACTGATAGATATTTCAATTAAAGGTGCTTTTCTATGGGTTTTCTATAGATAAAGCAGGGTGTTGCATTGACTCAAACTAGAGTCTTATTTGTTTTTGTTGTCGACCAATACTGCCAGAAGAATAACCACTGCTTTTGCAATCATCTGGTAGTAAGAAGATACGTCTAATAGGTTTAGGGCGTTGTTTAGGAAGCCGATAATCAGTGCACCAATCAATGTACCCATAATGCGACCACGACCGCCCGCTAAGCTTGTGCCGCCAAGAACCACGGCTGCGATGGCGTCTAATTCATAACCCATACCTGCGGTAGGTTGAGCAGATGACAAACGCGATGCCACGATGATGCCAGCCACTGCAGCTAGCAGGCCACAGATTGCGTAAACGCCGATTTTCACTTTGTCTACGTCGATGCCTGATAGGCGAGTTGCTGATTCGTTGCCACCCAGTGCGTAAACGTAACGACCAAAGCGTGTGTGGTTTAATAGGTACCATACTGCTGCGAACACCACGACCATGATCCATACTGGAACTGGGATGCCCATTGCGTAGCCTGTACCGAACCAAGCGAATGCGTCTGCTGTGTCTGTGAAGCCTGTTGAGATAGGGCGACCGTCGGTGTAAACCATGGTTACGCCGCGAAGTAGTGTCATGGTTACAAGCGTTGCGATGAAGGCTTGAACTTTACCCTTAGCGATAATCACACCACTAATAGCACCTAATGCTGCACCAGCTACTAGAGCGGTTGGCACTGCGATCATCACAGGGATTTCCATGCCAATCATGCTGGCTGCGAATGCACCACAAAGCGCAAGTACAGAGCCGACACTCAAGTCGATACCCGCGGTTAAAATAACCAGTGTCATACCGACTGCGATAATCGCGTTAACTGAGGTTTGACGCAGGATATTCAGAATGTTGTCGACAGTAAAAAAGTTTGGGTTTAGGAAAGAAACGACAACAATCAGGAAGATCAAAGCAATCAATGACTTTTGATCAATCAGCCACTCTTTGCTGATTAATGGTTTTTTCTTTGGCGCTTCAGTTTCAGTTGTTTTGCTCATGGTTTTAGTACTCATGCTGCGTCCTCGTTGATCTTTTTACCGACCGCACACGCCAGTAATAATTCTTGGTTTGCTTCTTTAGCATCAAATTCACCGCTTACACGGCCTTCATGCATCACCATGATGCGGTCACTCATTCCTAACACTTCTGGCATTTCAGATGAGACCAAAATAATGCTCATGCCGTCGGCTTTAAATTTATTAATGAGTTGGTAAATCTCTTTCTTAGCACCGACATCGACACCACGCGTTGGTTCATCGAGAATCAATACTTTTGGTTTTGTCATCAAGCCTTTAGCGATAGCCACTTTCTGTTGGTTACCACCAGAAAGGTTGCCAATGATTTGCTCGCGAGTCGGGGTCTTGATGTTGAAGAGCTTGATGAAGTCATCAACCGCCATTACTTCGTCTTTATGTTGGATTTGACCGCTCTTTGTTAGT
>NZ_JBFRLX010000117.1:0-13740 GCF_041470165.1 Vibrio sp. 10N.286.46.A8 | reverse complement strand
TATAATTGGGTAATTACACTACATATCAACACAAATGTGAGAATAAAATAATGTGGAATAGATTAAACAAATCAATGATGTTCTGCCAGATGATGTTCGGACTTTCGTTCTATGGCGTCATGGTGATCTTGACTCGTTTCTTCCTTGAAGATCTGAACTACAACGAAGCCGACACCATGATGGTTGTTGGTGCTTTCTCTGCAATCGGACCGCTATTTGCTATCGCAGGCGGTTTCATCGCCGACAAATTTTTAGGCGCATACCGATCATTGACCATTGCCTTTCTCGGATTCGCAAGTGGTTACGGTCTACTGGTACTCGGTGCCGCAGCAACTAATGTTCCAATGGCTTTATGTGGTATTGCTTTAGCGAGTTATGCGCGTGGTTTGATGTCCCCTTCTTACCCAAGTCTTTACAAACGCACGTTCAAAACTCAAGAAGATTTCGAAAATTGCTACCCAATTAACTACTCAGTAAACAATATTGGTGCTCTATTAGGTCAATACCTGTTCCCAATGCTAGTGCTAGTTGTCGGTTTCCACGGTGGCTTTCTTCTTTCAGGTGTTCTAGCCGGTGCTGCACTTCTGATGATGCTCTTTGTTCGCAAGGGCCTTGTTGAAGCAAGTGCTGAAATCGACCAAAAACCAGTTAGCACGAAAAACTGGGCTGCGTTCCTTGGCCTTTCTGCTGCAATGATTGGTTTGGTATTCTTCATGTTTTCTAACATGGATATCGGCCAGAACATCGTGTACGCAATTGGTGGTGCAGCGATCATCTACTTTGTCTCTTTGATGATGAAATCGAAGAAATCAGACATGCTGAAAATGGGTACTATCTTAATCATCACATTCCTGACGACATGCTTCTTCGTGTACTACGGCCAAATGATGACGTCAATGACAATGGTAGCGATCAACACAATGCGTGGCGATCTACTGGGCTTCATCCCTGTAGCCCCAGAAGCTTCAATGGCAATGAACCCACTTTGGTGTATGGTTGCAGGCCCTATTATTACGGGTATCTTCTCTAAGCTAGAAAAGAAAAACATTCACTTCTCTACCGCAACCAAAGTAGGTTTCTCTTTCATTCTGACGGCGATCGCTTTCGGTATCTTAACGATGGCAGTAACGACCGTAGGTGAAGATATTCTGATTCGCCCTGAAGTGTTCTTAGCAATCCACTTCTTCCTAGCATTTGGTGAAGTTATTGTTGGTTCTATGGTTGTAGCCTTCATTCTGTCTGTTGCACCTAAGCACATCGAGAACTTCTCAGTAAGCTTATTCTCTGTAGCAATCGCAATGTCAGGTATTGTTGGTGCCGTATTCTCAACGTCTATTGCACTTGAGAAAGGCCAAGAGATCACACAAGAGATCGTTCAAACGGTTTACGGTGATTACTTCCAAATGCTGACTGTTCTAGCGGTTGTAATGGTGGGTATCGCAATGGCAGCATCGTTCATTATTCGTAAGATGCTAGACGCAGCGAAAGCCGCAGATGAGACGATTGAACTAGAGCAAGCAAACAGCTAATTCTGCTCACGTTAAATAGCGCTAACGCTTCAAGCCCTTTAGTTTTCTAAAGGGCTTTTTTGTCGGTATGGATGCCAGGGTAAATAGATAGGTGATTCAAATTACGTTGCTCTGTGTAAATCAAAGTAAATGATAACTATTAGTATTGAGTGTTTTTTAGTTCAGGATTATGATGTCGGAATCAAAATCTAAGAGAGCCTTATATGAGCAAGCCTAGCCCTATCACATTAACTGTTACTCAAACCTCAACCATTACACCGAACATGCAGCGTATAACGCTTAGCGGTGAAGGATTAAGTAAGTATCCAACCGAATGTGCCGGCGGCTACATCAAGCTTTTATTCTCGCCATTGGGCACAACCGATTTAAGCCAACTGAATGATGGTGAGCGCCCAACCATGCGCACTTACACCATTCGTCAGTACAACCCTGTAGAAAACTGGATTGAGGTTGATTTCGTTCGCCACATCACCACAGATTTACAGTGTGGTTTTGCAGCAAGGTGGGCAATGAACGCGAAAGTGGGTGACACAGTTTCAGTGGCTGGCCCAGGTTTAATTCAAGGACTTAACCTAGAGTCAGACTGGTTCTTCTTAGTTGCAGATATGACATCCCTACCTGCGCTTTCTGCAAAAGTAAAATCGCTTCCAGAGCACGCCGTAGGGCACGCCGTCATCCAGATCAATTCAGCAGCAGATAAACAAACGCTTGAAGCACCTCAAGGTATAAAAGTCACTTGGTTAATTGAAGATGAAACTGAAGAAACACTTTCACAAACGGTTCGCAATTTAGAATGGTTAGACGGTCAGGTTTCGATTTGGACAGCGTGTGAATTTGAAAGCATGCGCGAGCTGAGACAATACTTCCGAAACGAAAAAGAAGTCGCGAAAGAGAACATCTACATTAGCAGTTATTGGAAGCGTGGCGTCACTGAAGATGGCCACAAAGTGTTGAAGCAACAAGATGCTCAAGCTTTAGCGGGTTAAGTCTGTTACTACATACATCTTTTGCCAGATAAATAAAAAACGCCCTTAGCGAAGTTCGTCTCGTTAAGGGCGTTTTAGTTTGAGCCCGATGAAGATCAAAGCTGACATGTAAAATTAGATACTCTCACCCACTTCAATCTCGTAACCGAGATCCAGCTTCGCCACCCATTCTTTGTTGCCTTGTAGACGCGCTACAACTTGCTGTGCAGCGACTTTACCGATCTGCTCCCTTGGTGTTACTACAGTCGCTAAACGCGGCGTCATCGCCACTGTGATGTCGTGTCCGTGGAAACCCGCAATCGCCATCTTCTCGGGAACTTGAATACCACGTCGTACGCATTCGTAAAAAGCACCAATAGCTAAATCATCGTTGGTACAGAAAATACCATTCACTTCAGGGTGCTTATCAAGTAACTCACCAATCAGTTTTGCGCCTAAAGTAAACGAGGACGCGTCTTCCGTTTGCAGCGTTACTGGCGTTTTATCGGCTTCTTGCATCGCATGCTCATATCCCGCCATTTTCAAGCGAGTACGTTCATCCATTCGAGCAGCCAAATAAGCGATATTGGTACGCCCTCGATCGAGCATGGTTTTAGTCATCGCTCTAGCCGCTTCAAAGTTATCAAAGCCCACTGCTTGTTCAATACGGGGAGACACCGAATCCATAATTTCAATCACAGGGATAGAAACAGTCTGCAGCATTTTACGCGCTCTATCTGTGTGCACATTTTCTGACAGGATAATCGCGTCAACGTTGTAAGAAAGCAGTGAAGCGATGCTTCGCTCTTCCAGTTCTGCGCTATAGCCATAGTGGGCAATCATGGTTTGGTAACCCGCAGGCGCGGTGACTTGCTCAATACCACGAATAACTTCAGCAAAAACTTGGTTAGTTAACGAGGGGACCAAAACACCAATCGCATTGCTTTTTGCGTTGGAAAGAATGTCTGGTGCGCGGTTAGGGATATAACCTAGCTCGTCTACTGCATCGCTGATCTTATCTCGCAGTGCTTCTGATACTTGAGAAGAGTCTCTCAGGCAGCGACTGACGGTCATTTTGGTGACACCAACTAGGTTGGCAACATCTTGTAATGTGGGACGTTTTTTCTTATTCGACATAATTAGTAATTATTATTTTTGAGTTATGTTACTGGTAACAGTGTATCCGACTGACGTGGAATTTGAAGCCTAATTTAGTAAAATGTTGATACAGCGTCAAAATTACAAACGCCCTCTTGTTGAGGGCGTTATTGATTGTTTAAGCGTTTACTTTTACTTCAGTTCTCGGAGACTGACTCCAAGTGACATGGAATTTTTCGGCTTCCTCTCTATCGACTCGCGAATAGGTATGAGAACCAAAATAGTCACGTTGCGCTTGCAATAGATTCGCTGGTAACACTTCACAGCGCAGAGAATCAAAGTAGCTTAATGCAGAACTGATCCCCGGCATCGGCACACCATACAAAGCGGAGTTAGCAACGGCGATACGCCAAGCAAGCTCACGCTCTTCCACTTGTTTGATGAAAACCTCGTCAAACAACAGATTCGCCAGCTCACCATTTTGTTGATAAGCCGATGTGATACCTTGTAAGAATGCTGCACGAATAATACAACCTGCTCGCCAGATCTTAGCTATTTGAGTGAAATCGAGATTCCAACCCTCTTTGTCTGACGCTGTCTTTAATAAATCAAAGCCTTGTGCATAAACAGACAACTTGGCGCAATATAGGGCATCGTGAAGTTCAGAAGTAACCTCTGTTTTATCCAACTGACTCGCATCGGCAACATTGCCTTTTAGCAGTTTGCTCCCTTGAATACGTTGTGATTTTTGACCGCTCATCGCACGTGCATAAACCGCCTGTGCAATGGTTGGAGTTGGGCAGCCTTCCTGAAGGCTGTTAACTGCTGTCCATAAGCCTGTGCCTTTTTGGCCAGCCTTATCAAGCACAACATCAACAAATGGTTTACCCGTAGCCAAATCTTCTTGTTGAAGAATGTCGGCACTGATTTCCATTAAGTAGCTATTAAGTACACCGTTGTTCCACTGTTCGAAAACTTGGCCAATCTCTTGAGCTGGCATTTCAAGTACATCACGCATGAACTGATACACTTCGCAGATGAGCTGCATGTCGGCATATTCAATACCGTTGTGTACCATTTTCACATAGTGCCCTGTACCAGAAGGACCAACATAGGCAGCGCATGCTTCACCCGCTTCAAACTGAGCAACCGGTAGCCCATTAGCATCCACTTTTGCAGCAATCGCTTCCCACATCGGTTTCACATATTGCCAAGCCGATTGGTCACCACTCGCCATAAGCGCCGGGCCAACACGAGCGCCTTCTTCACCACCAGAAACGGCGGTGCTAAAGAAGCGCAGTTTGCCTTTGTAGCCCACTTCACGAGCTTCAGTATCAGTCCAAAGGCTGTTGCCTGTATCGATAACAATGTCGTCGTTTTCTAAACCTGCATCAAGCAAGCTATTCACGACGATATCGACAGGTTTTCCAGCAGGAACCGACAAAGCGATGACACGCGGCTTCGCGAGCCCTTGCAGCACATGTTCAAGGCTAGTCCCTTGTGTGAACTGACCTTTACCAGTAAACGATTCATTAAGCAGCTTTGCTTCTGAACTGGCGCGATCAATGTTGTCTGTATTCAAATCAAAGCCAGCAACGTTAAAGCCGTTATCCAGTAGGTTGAGCGCTAAGCTTTTGCCCATCACTCCTAAACCAATCATCGCGATGTCATTTTTAATCTGAGTCATGGTTTAGCCTATCTGCTTAATTTGTGTAAGTGCACTTTCGAGAACTTGTTCAACATCTTGTGAGATATCGACAAATAACGCTTCACCTCGCTCAGGTTCAACCAAGGTTGCGAATTGGCTTTTCAACATTTCTTGACCATTAAAGTAATGGTTTTCACGAGCTTTATGGCGATTCCAAATCGTATCGAAACTGCCCTGAAGGTAAACAATCACTAAGTCTTCATTGTTCTCTCGCAGAATCTCGCGGTATTGAGGTTTCAATGCAGAGCATGCAATCACAGCACTTGGTTGTTCGATATATTGCTTATTCAATGTTTCTAGCCATCCTTGACGATCTTCGTCAGTCAGCGGGATACCTTGACGCATTTTTTCAACGTTGCTTTGCGGATGGAAGTCATCGCCATCAAAGAACTGAAGTTCTAAAGCCTGCGCAATACGGCTACCAATCAGGCTTTTTCCGCATCCAGATACGCCCATCACGAGTATTTTTTTGCTTTTCATAAGGCAAGCCTTCCCTAAGCCCCAACCAAAACAGGGGCTGACAATCGAATCTAATAGTTAAACTTGTGTTGCTGTTGATAGGTTCCTGAACATTAAACTCGCTCAGGAACCCTCGCTGTTATTGCCACCAAAGCGCGAGCTGAGGGAAGATAATAACCAATGCCAGAACCAATACTTGAAGTGCAATAAACGGCAGTAATGAAGAGAAAATCTCACCTAAGCTGATGTCTTTTGGTGCTACTGATTTCAAGTAGAATGCCGCAGGACCAAACGGCGGTGACAAGAACGACACCTGCATGTTTAGGCAAAACACAACGCCGAACCATACTGGGTCAAAACCAAGACCAGTGATGATTGGAACGAAGATTGGCATTGTTAGAAGTGCTACGCCTACCCAGTCAAGGAACATGCCTAGAACCAGCAAGATAGCCATCATAATTAGTAGCGTTACTGTCGCATTACCGCCACTGAGCGCAAGGATGGTTTCTTCAACAAAATCAATGCCGCCCATCAGGTTGTAGATACCAACTAATGCGCTTGCACCGATACCAATCCACATGATCATGCCGCAGGTACGCATGGTTGCGATGGCACTCTCTTTCAACATACTGAAGTTCAGTTCACCACGGATTAGCGCACTGATCATGATACCAACCACACCCAAAGCAGAAGCTTCTGTGACTGATGCGATTCCTGTGTAGATACTGCCCAAAACCGTTGCGACAGAAAGCAATGGGAAGAACAGAGCTTTGAAGTAGCTTGGCTGATTGGCGATATCTTCTTCTGACTCATCATCACTTGGAATAGGCGCAAGAGAAGGGTTTAGCTTACAGCGAATCAGCACGTAGCCGATGTAACAGCCAGCAAGAATAAACGCTGGTAAGAATGACGCTTTAAACAGGTCGCCAATCGATACGCTGGCTGTCATACCGTAGATGATCAGTACGATACTTGGTGGAAGCATGGTACCAAGTGCGCCACCCGCACAGGTTGTACCGATAGCAAGCTTACGGTCGTAACCTAAACGAAGCATTTGTGGCAGTGCGAGAATACCCAGTAGTACCGTTTCACCACCGATAACGCCTGACATCGAAGCCAATAGAACCGCGACTAATAAGGTTTGTACTGCCACACCACCACGAACTTTACGGCCGACAGATTTCATTGCATCAAACAAATCGCGAGCAATGCCCGAACGGTCTAATAAAGCCGCCATCAAAACGAACATCGGTACTGCTAAGAACACATAACCAGAAGCAAAACTGTAGGTACGGCTTGCGATCAAAGGTAAGGCATCAGGGCCAAACCAGCATAGAGTGAAGAAAATCGCGACAAAGCCTGTTACGAACGCTAGCTGCATACCGGTCAGTAGCAAGCCAATCATCATAACCAGCATGAGCAAGCTGCCCCATGCGATACCAATAGAAGATAAATCAAACATCGTTATTCTTCCTTAGACCCATCAACTCTTGGATTAGGTGCAATACAAACTGGACAACAAGAACACACAAAACGACAAAAATCAGGCCTTTCAGCAGCGCAGGATAAGGCGCGTTTAACACTGAACCTGATGTTTCAAGGCGGAATTCACCCCATGGTGCAAACCATGCTTCCTCTGCGGTGAAGTAAGCCGCATAAGCGAGCATGCCAGCAAAGGTCAAACCCACAATGTGGTGAACAAGATTAAGATATTTGCGTGCTTGGTTAGACACTGAATCGTAGATAAGAACCACACGTACATGCTTATTCGCAGCAAACGCGTAGATGCCACCAATAATGAATAAAGAACCACCGATGAAAGAAGCTGTTTCATGTACCCATGTGGTCGGGGCATCGAATGCGTAACGCATCACAACTTCATAAAATGAAATCAATACAGTAAAGATAAAAAACCAGCTCACGAGATTACTGAACTTTATAACAAAACGATCAAGCGCATTTCTTGGTTGCTCGTCGTTTTCAGCTGGGGCATGGGGAGTTTTGTCTGTCATGGGCCAAATTTCCTGGGAGAATACGGGAGAGCAATGCCCTCCCCCGTCAGTAAACTAAGTTTAAATTACAGTAAGCCGTTTTCTTCTAGGAACACAGTCACTGAGGTGTAAACTTTTCCTGCGTTATCAGAACGCTCTGCAAATACTTTCCATTGGCCTTTCGCGATTTCACGGAACTTCTTACGCTCTTCTTGAGACCAATCGTGGATAGTGATTTCTGGGTTCGCTTGAGCTTCTTTAAGTGCCGCTTGGTCAGCCATTTTCAGCTGAGTCGTCATGTCGTAAGAGAAGTCACGCACTGATGTTTGCAGCATTGTTTGTAGATCAGCTGGCATCTTGTCCCACTTCTTCTGAGAAATAGAGATATCGATAAGCGGCAATGAGTGGAAGCCAGGTTGAACTGGATGTGTTGCAATATCGTTCATGCCCGCTTTTTGGTTGGTAGAAAATACCGTGTAGTCCGCAGCATCAATTACGCCTTTGCTTAGGCCAGTAAATACTTCAGAACCCGGCAGGTTTACTGGAGTCGCACCCGCCGCTGCAAATACTTGTTGAACTAGGCCCTCAGGCGCACGTAATTTCAGGCCTTTAAGATCCGCAACACCATCGATTGGCTTTTTAGAAATGAAAGATTCAACACCCGTCGTAGAAGCACCAACAAACTGAACGCCGTAAGGCTTGTACAGTTCGGTCATTAGCTCATTACCACCACCGTAGTTCATGTACTGAAGCAGTTGTGTTGTGTCTGACCATGCGCCAACCATGTTACCGATAAGACCAAATGCTGGATCTTTACCAGAGAAGTAACCTGTTGCTGTGATGTGACCATCTAGGATGCCCATTTTGATCGCGCCTAGCGTTTCTGTGTGCTTAACCACAGCGCCTACAGGCAGAAGATCGATATCAATACGTCCGTTAGACATCGTCTCTACGCGCTCAGCCCACTTCTGCTGAACTTTGAAGTTCAAGTCGCCAGAAGGGTCTGAAGATTGAATCTTAAGTTTAAAGTCTGCAGCCATTGCTGAAGTAGCAAATAGACCAGTGAGGGAGGCAGCAATCAGCGTTTTAGTCAGAGCTTTCATTTGGGTATCCTTATGAGTTTCACAGAGTCCGGCTTGTTATTGTATGTTACCGGTAACGTTGAGATGAATGTTACCGGTAACTTTACAGCGTTGTCTATGAGAAGGATCACATCTTTAACATTAGTAAAACGTTTGCTATCAATAAGAAAAATGTGACTAAAAAGTCACATTATAGGTTGGAGGTAAAGTTTAATTTCTTTTTAAGTCAGTGAGATAACTAAGCCAGCAATGATAAAAACGACGCCTACACCACGTGTAACGTGCCACTTTTCCTTTAAAAAGTAGATCCCCATCACTACGCCGAAGATGATACTTACTTGCCTAAGAGCGACAACCAAGCTGACGTTCTCTGTCATGGTCATCGCAAATAACACGAGGCCATAGGTCGAAGCCATCATGATGCCGGCCACTGTGGCTTTCTTTCGCAGTATCCAAGCATTCGTAAACTCGATTCTTTGGTTGGTTACGAATAGCCAAACACTCAGCGGAATCACAATCGCCCAAAACTGAATGCCTAGGTAGAAAATCGCGGTGTGCTTGTTTGTGATAATAGATGTGCTTAACGGTTCTAATAGTAGTAACGCTTCTTTATCAATGATGGAATAGCCCGTGGTACCAATAGCGGCGATTAACGCCCACAGCACGCCGAGGTTGAGATACGCTTTTAACCTAAGATCTGAAAACTGCTTTAGTGGTACAAACAAACAGCCTAAGGTTATTAAAGTGAACCCAGTCCATTGATTCGACGACAGTTCATAGCCGATCAACACCGTGCCTAAACCTACCATCAACACAGGTAGTGCTCGTGCCATAGGGTAAATCACACCGATATCAGCCTGTTTATAGGCCGCGCCTAACCCAATCAAATAGATGATTTGACAGATCCCACTCAAGAAAACCAGTTGCCAGAATGGAAGTGAGATATTTGATAGCCCTACACTGTGAACATACCAAATCAAATATGGCGTCAATATCGCTGCGGCGGCAAAGCCAGAGGCTAAGAAGAATGACGAACCCGATCCTTGATTAGATTTACCTAGAACGTTCCAACCCGCGTGAAGCAAAGCCGAAATGATCACGATGATGATGGCAGAGAATTCCATTTCATTCCTAAATTGATAACTGATAAGAACAGTCGCTGAAAACAGCTGATAAAAAAGGCCTCCGAATAAGAGACCTTGGATCGTTTCATTTCGACAGCCCTACAGAATTGCAGGTGCCAGTACGATGCGTGTTCTAGCTGTAACTAACGTTCAAATTGACAGACTAACGCTCTAGCTGGGCTATCGACTCAATGCTGATCGCATCATGACGCCAATACTCAATATCGCAGTCAATCAAATCACCGTTCTGATTGTAGTTAACACGCTCAACCACCATTGCAGGAGAACCCGAAGTCGCACGCAGTGCTTGCGCAGTTTCACCCAGTAATGACGTTGTGCTCACGCGATAACGAATCTTCTGATACACCACGCCAAAGTGCTCTCGGTATATGTCCGTCAACGACTTAGACAAGTCGTAGTCAAGCAAGTTAGGGAACAGTTCAGGTCGAATATAGTTGGTCACATACACAACCGGTCTGTCTTCAAGGTAACGAACTCTGTCTACTCGATAAACATCCGAAAAAGGTTGTAGCTCAAGAAGCTTAGTTGCTTCCTTGGTTGCTAACATGCCTTTCGCTGCCACTAATTCTGTTTTCGGCTTACGATTCTGCGACAAAGCCATATTAGTGAAGTTCAGCGTTTGAGTTGGGTCGTAGCGCAGTGGCGCTGGAGAGATAAACCAACCACGGCGGTCTTCTCGATAAATACGCCCTTCAGCTTCAAGTGAAGACAGCGCTTCACGCAACGTTACTCGTGTTGTATCAAACGATTCAGCCAGTTTGCGCTCCGCAGGCAGCTTCTGTCGTGGCGTTAACATGCCCGACTCTATCTGCTCTACGATGACGTCTTTGATTTTTACGTACTGCACTTCATTTCCTTTTATTCTTGTTCTTGTCGTCAGCCATTCCTTGGCCAACTGCAATATAAAATGGTTCGCTAGCGTTTGCGCCAAGCTTGGGTGCGCTTCTCAAATAACTTGTTGATTAGCATATGAATCAACTTCGCACTTGCCGCCGATATCATGATCATGACGGCCATGGCTGCTGCTGCACCAGTTTGTCCCGCATCGTCCATATTCAGTACTGAAACTGACGCAGGTATCGTATCGGTAGAATACAAGAATACTACCGCAGATGTCGTGGTAAGTGCATTAATAAACAAGTATGTCGCAATATCTAAAATCGCAGGCAAACAAACCGGCACCGTTACCTTAAAGAACAGCTTGTATTGCGGTAGGTTAACTGAAGCCGCCGTTGCTTCTATCTCTTCAGGCAGCTGTTTTAATGCGGTTAATGCCGTCATGTGCCCTACCGTGTAGTAGTGAACCACGGTGTTGATCACCAAGAACGCCATCGTGCCATACAAAAAGTTAAGTGGGTTGCTCAAGTCATTAAAGTAGAAGATGTACCCCAAACCCAACACCATACCCGGAACCGCCATCGGCACAACGCTGAGCATTTGCATCGCTTGACGAACTGGACCAAATGCTCTGCCTTTCTCAATGCAATATGCACCCAAGAAAATCAACACTGTACCGATAATAGCAGTCCAAGCACCGAGCGTTAGAGAGTTGAAGAACGGCGTCCAACCGTAGGTACTCATTTCTGAGAAATTATAGTTATTCAAGGTGAGTGCTTTGTTCCAAGGCCAGAACGTGACCATAGAACCGTATATCGCCATGCCTAGCACGATAACAACAGCAGCAGAGATGATGGTGCAATAGAGCAAACACACGCCATCACGTAGAGTGTTTGGTTCAGGTTGGTACGCGACGGATCGAGTATCAAACAAGCTCTTCTGTTTCTTTTGAACCCAGCGATCCACTGTAAACGCAAGCAACGCAGGCAACAGCAACAAAATACTGGTCACTGCACCCATAGAGAAATTCTGTTGCCCTACCACTTGTTTAAAGATGTCAGTCGATAGAACGTTATAACTGCCACCAATCACCTTTGGCACACCAAAGTCACAAACCACCAGCGTAAATACAACGATCAGCGTGCTGATCAAACCATACTTTGCCGCAGGTAGCGTCACCATGAAAAAGGTTTTTAAAGATGAAGTATTGAGTGCACGTGCCGCCTCATAAAGACGAGCGTCAGAGGTTCTCAATGAAGTAGTTAAAATCATTAAGGCGTGTGGAAACGTCCAGAATATCAGGCCCAGTGAGATACCAATCAAACCGTATACCGAATTCCCCCCTAACACTTCTTTGGCGATACCTTGGTTACCAAATAAGAAGATCAAACTGATCGCAGGAAGCAACGACGGAGCTAGAATCGGCGCTGAACCCAACACCTGAAAAAGCCCCTTGAAAGGCATACATGAACGAGTCAACGCATAGGCATAACCAAACGCTAATACACCCACGACAACCGTTACTAACAGCCCAAGTGTAAACGTGTTACCTACCGACTGCCAGAGGCTCTGCGAAGCAAAATACGTTGCGAAATTCTGTAATCCTACAAATTCACCATCTGCGTTCTGAACACTTTTTTTCAACATTGCCCACAGTGGCATCAGAATGAATAGCGTCATGACCACTGACAAAAAAGCCAGAAGCCCGAATAGGATTACGTTGTCTTTACTTAACCGAGCAAGAAAAGGCGTTACTCGTCGTTGAATTAGCAGCTTAGATTGCATCATTTGAGTCGATTCCATGATTGTTACGCCGCCTCGTCTTTCATCACTTGCAGGCTTTCAGATGGGTAAGCTCTAAGACCTTCTTCATCAAACGCTACGTAACGAATATCGCTGCGACGCAGTTTCAATCGATTAAACTCTTTGACTGACACATCAACGATGATCTCTTTAGCCGTTGAGTCATGTTGCAGCTCGCACTCAACTCGATAGAACGCCCCAAGGAACTCGCTAGATATGATTCTGACGGGTAAAGACTCGTTAAAGCGATCAACAAACTGAATTTGTTCTGGACGCACCGCGATATCAAAACGATCGCCATGCTTTGGTGTCAAATTATCTAAAACTGGCAACGCTAACATCGACTCTGCAATGCGCATTTTGCCTTTCGCAGCAACAGATGCTTGAATGAAGTTCATGCTACCAACGAATTCAGCGACAAAGCGGCTGACTGGATTTTGATAGATTTCTTGCGGAGCACCCACTTGCTCAATAACACCATGGTTCATCACCACAATTCGGTCTGCCATCGTTAAGGCTTCATCTTGGTCGTGCGTCACCATGATAGTGGTGATACCCAACTTGCGTTGCAGTTGGCAGATCTCGTCACGCAGATGTGTTCTTACCTTCGCATCCAACGCAGACAGCGGTTCATCGAGGAGTAGCAAACCTGGAGACAAGGCCAATGCACGAGCGAGAGCCACGCGTTGCTGTTGTCCACCAGACAGTTGATTCGGGTATTTCTGGCCAGATGTTGGTAAACCAATGGTTTCTAACCAAGATTCTACCGCTTCCAGAGCTTCTTTGGTCGACATCCCTTGGTTCTTCAATCCAATTGCGATGTTCTCTTCCACAGTCAAGTTTGGAAATAGAGCATAAGATTGGAATACGATGCCAAAGTCGCGCTTTTCTGGTGGCAAGAAGGTCGTATCATTACCGTTCTGCTCAATAGATCCTGAGGTCGGTAAATCCAGTCCTGCAATCGCACGTAGTAGTGTCGTTTTACCGCAGCCAGACGGGCCAAGGAAACAGACGAACTCACCTTTTTCGATCGATAGGGATATGTCTTTTAACGCTGTAAATTGGCCAAATTGTTTTACAACGTTTTCAATATTCAAATAAGTTTGGTTGCTCATACTACAGC
>NZ_JBFRLX010000116.1:0-3054 GCF_041470165.1 Vibrio sp. 10N.286.46.A8 | reverse complement strand
TAAGAAAGGCATATTTAGTAATAACAACGATGATTTAGACTCATTGGTGACATCGTTAAATGAACACTTTACTGATGTAAAAGTGGAAGTTATAGGGTGTGTTGCATTGTTCTCAGGTAAAAAAATATAACAAATGATCTGCTCCAGTGATACTGGACACTCACGTAAGCGAATTTTTCCATACTTTCAATAATTCATGCTTTGCTATATTAGCAAAAGACGCAACTCGGAATTGTCCAATTCCGCGCTAGCAGGTACCAGGATATTCCGTGATTGTTAGGTTCGATGAAGGGATAATGCCTTCGAATCAACCTAAGTATGTTTTGAAAATGTGATTAAAAAGGCTGAATCAATAAACTGATCAGCCTCTATCGATTTATTCCATTAAAGGTAACGGCTTCTTAAATGATCTTTGAAGTATTGCGCATTCAAGGTTTCACCCGTTGCGCCTTTCACCAAATCATCGGTGCTCAGCAGGCTGCCCTTGCTCCAAATATTCGATTCTAACCAAGTGAAGATAGGTGATAGGTCACCACTTTCAATCACAGAATTCACATCCACCGTTTTCTTCATTGAAGCCATGAACTGAGCCGCGTACATCGCACCTAGTGTGTAAGATGGGAAGTACCCAAATGCGCCGTCTGTCCAGTGGATGTCTTGCATACAGCCGTTAGTGAAGTTGCCTTGAGTGTTTAAACCAAGGTATGACTGCATCTTGGTATTCCATAACTCTGGCACGTCGGTGTGTTTGATCTTTCCGTTAATCAAGTCACGCTCAATTTCGTATCGCAAGATAACGTGTGCAGGGTAGGTCAGCTCATCGGCATCAACACGGATGAAGTCTTTCTTCACGCGAGTGTAGATCTTCTGGAAGTTCTCTTTCTCAAATTCTGATCCTGAGAACTGCTGACCAGCCAAGTTTGCTAAGTGTCCAATGAACGGGTCACTGCGGCCGACTTGCATCTCGAAGAACAGAGACTGAGATTCATGGATGCCCATAGAGCGCGCTTCGCCCGCCGGTTGGCCTGCTAGGTGTTTTGGTAAGCCTTGTTCGTAACGCGCGTGCCCTGTTTCATGCACTATACCCATTAAGCTTTGAACGAATTCAGCTTCGTCGTAGCGGGTTGTGATACGCACGTCTGAAGGCACGCCGCCACAGAATGGGTGAACACTTTCATCCAATCGGCCGTGTTCAAAATCGAACTGAAGCAGCTTCATGACTTCTAAACCAAGTGCTTTCTGTTTCTCGGTCGAATAGATGCCAGATGGCGCATTAAATTGCTCGCTCGATTGTTTTTCGATCACTTCATCAATCAGGTTTGGCAGCCATGTCTTAACGTCGGCAAACAAGACATCAAGTGAAGCAGAGCTGGTGCCCGGTTCATAGATATCTAGCATTGCATCATAAGGCGTTAGATTCGCCGAGTCGGCGCGGATCTGAGCTTCTTCGCGAGAGAGTTCAACCACTTCACGCCAGTTCTTTTCGAATCCAACCCAGTCGTTGTTACCACGTTGGCTGCGCCATGCATGTTCACACTTTGAGCCAGCTAGAGATTTGGCTTCAACCAGCTTTTCTGGGAGTAGATTGGCTTGTTGCCATTGGCGTTTAATTTCGCGCAGAGACGATTGTTGCTCGCCATTTAGCGCTTCGTTTTCAGCGTCTTCAATCCAGTCACCAAGCTGTGGTTGCGTCATTAATCCGTGAATATGAACCGAAAGCTCGGCCATTGCTTCACTACGAGCTTGGTTACCACCGGCAGGCATCATTGAAGCTTGGTCCCAACCACAAATCGAGGCTAGGTGTTGAAAGCGTGAACATTTTTGAGAGTGTTCGACTAGTTTTTTGAATGCGCTCATTTGACTACTCTTAATTTGGTTTCTGTAAATGATCCTTAGGACAGCATCAGCGTTAAGGTTCATCTCTCATGTACTTTGATTATGGCTCTACTTTTAAAAGACGCTGACCTTCGGAGTTGAAGATATAGCGAGAAAAGCATGAGGCGGTACGATGCCTTGAATTTACTATTTCTTAACAAATTAAACTGTTCCATTGTGCACAAAATCAGTGAGTTGTATAGCTGGTGGCAATTGTTGCTTGCGAATTGTTCAGATACACGGTATTGATGATAGATCGCTGAACAACAATGACAATGATATGGATATTTTGAACTTTGAGGCATTTTTAATTGCCATTACTATTTTAACGCTAACGCCGGGTTTAGATACGGCTTTGGTGATTCGCAATACGAGCCGTTCTGGCTTATCTGACGGCGTGATGACCAGCTTTGGTATTTGTAGCGGCTTGTATGTACACGCGTTTTTCTCTGCTGTGGGTATTTCTGCAATCCTCGCCCAGTCAGCTGAACTCTTTCAAGCCGTTAAGATGGTGGGTGCGGTTTACCTCATCTGGCTTGGCTTAAGCAGTTTACGAGCTTTGATGAAAAACGGTGGCGGTTTGAAGGTGGGTGAACAAGCTCAGCAAGCATACAGTGCTAAGCGTTCTCTACGCGAAGGCTTTCTGTCTAACGTTCTTAACCCAAAAACGGCAGTTTTCTATTTGGCCTTTTTACCTCAATTCGTAAACCCTGAAGGATCACCATTATTGCAATCTATGTTGATGGCTTCGGTGCACTTTATGATTGCGATGGTGTGGCAATGCGGTTTGGCAGGGGCACTTAACTCGGCTAAAAACTTGCTTAAGAATGCGAGTTTTATGAAGTGGATGGAAGGAGTGACTGGCATGGTGCTGGTGGGGCTGGGTGTGAAGCTTTTAATGGAAGAACCTAGCTAAGCCATAGTGACTTAATACCAATCACAGTAAGTAAGTGATCAAAAATAGCGCAGGGAAAAGGCTTGAGAACAAGGCAGGATTTTTCGATAAGTAGTTATTCTACAATCAAAAATACTAACGCAGTTATCGAGCGTTTTAGCAAGCTAGGGTGACCAGTTATTTACTACGATTGGTATAATGTATTGGAATCTAAATCACTGGCACATAGCCATTGGTTTTACAATAAAACGCCCGCACATCATTGCGTAATGCCGTTCGGATAA
>NZ_JBFRLX010000115.1:22892-35708 GCF_041470165.1 Vibrio sp. 10N.286.46.A8 | reverse complement strand
GTGTTGGACGAGCTGAAAAAGAGGGCCTAGTGATTAACACCGGCTCTTGGTTAGATACGCCTTGGTTAACTTGTCGAGGTTGGTTGGCGGACTCGTCCATATTTTTATCGACTTTTTTGTCGGCCAGCTTTTCTGGTTGAGTCACCGGTTTTTTTTGAATCGGCTTCTTCTCGACTGTCTTCTCCACAACCTTTTTCTCTACTTTCTTGGGCTGAGGCTTATTGGTGATCGCTTTTTTCTTTGGTGCAGGTTTAGCTTGCTTTGGCTCTACTGCTTTCGGTTCGACAGGTTTAGGTTCTGGGTGTGAGAGCGTTTCCTTGATTGGCTCAGGCTCAACTGGCTCTGTAACGGTTTTTTTCTGAGCTTGTGAGGGAACGCTCTTTGGAGTGAAGTTGATCGATACCGTGTTCGATTGGCTACCTGCTGGCATTGCAAAGACTTTGGATTCTTGAGCGACAAATAACATCGCCGCATGAATCACTAACGATGCACCGCCTGCAATAACATATCTAGGAACGTTCACATTCAATCCTTCACCAAATCTAAAATATGTATCGGATTATTGCTTAGAATCTAAATAAGATCAATTATCAATTGCATTATCATTTGCGTCTATTTATGATTCTCTCAGTTTTAGCAAACAGTCTTCCAGGCTTTGCTATATAAGTGTTTAGAGAGATTATATGAGCGTTGATATATATAAGTTTGACGAATCAATTCTGGGCGTTTCTAGCCCAGATCCACTTCGTTTTGCATTTGCCAAAAAGCAATCTGCACATGCTGGGGGAAGCTCAATCCCGGTCGACCCGAGCAAGAAATTGGAAATCTTTGATGAATTGATGCTGAGTGAAGGAAAGAAACAGGATAAACGTTGTTTGTATATCCATATTCCTTTTTGTCGCGTGCGTTGTACGTTCTGCAATTTCTTCCAAAATGCCGCAAGCCGTAAATTAGTGGATGAGTATTTTGATGCACTGATGGTTGAGCTAATGCAAAAAGCCAAAACCTCTTGGGCTCAGTCTGGACTATTTCACGCCGTCTATATTGGTGGTGGAACACCCACCGATTTATCTCCTCTACAAGTTGAGCTGTTAGGTAAGGCTATTCGTCAACACTTCCCATTAGCGAACGATGTGGAAATGACCTTAGAAGGGCGGATTAATCGATTTGGCGACGAGATGTTTGATCGTTCGCTGGAAGGTGGCTTCAATCGTTTCTCATTCGGTATTCAAAGTTTCAATACTCAAGTTCGACGCAGTGCTAAGCGCTTGGATGACCGAGAAGTTGTGTTGGAACGTATCAGTTCACTGAGTCGCACTGAACAAGCGCCTATCGTTCTTGATTTGCTATACGGGTTGCCACACCAGTCTATGGAAGTATTTCAACAAGATTTAGAAGACTACATGTCGACTGGCGCACACGGTATTGACCTCTACCAACTGATTGTTTCGGGCAACGCGCCTATGCTTAATCTTGTTGAGAAAGGAAAAATCCCACCACCGGCTAATACGCCAGATAAGGCGAGTATGTACTTGGCGGGCGTTGAGTTCATGGCAAAGCACAAGGTTAAGCAACTGAGCGTGAATCACTGGACTCGTGATAACCGCGAACGCAGCATTTACAACAGCTTAGCGAAAACTTATGCCGAAGTTCTACCCATTGGTTGTGGCGCTGGTGGCAACATCGGTGGTCATGGTGTGATGCAACATCGAACTTTAGACAGCTACATGGAGTCTATAAAGCAAGGTCAATTGCCAATAGCCATGATGACCAAGCAAAGCTCACTAGAGCCAATCTTCTCTTCATTGAAAGCCGGTTTTGATTCTGGTGTTGTAAGAAGAAGTACGTTGCCGAGTTTTATGGGGCAAGACACGTTTGACTACCTGAAGCCTCTGTTTTCACATTGGGAAAAGAATGGCCTAGTTGATCTTTCGGAAGATTACCTGAGCCTGACTATAGCTGGCAGCTTCTGGGCGGTAAGTCTTGCACAGAGTGTGATTCAAGTGCTTAACACTGAGTATCAGACCTTGCACCCAGCACCAACTGCCTCTGGCTTGGGTGCTCACCCGCATGCAAGTTTGAAGCACGCTTAATCTCGAATTTTTAGTTTATAACTTACGTAAATCACTCGTTTATACGGAAACTTATTCAATGACAGATACAACATTCGCAATGACAGAAACTTTAGAACAACGTGTCGCACGCATTCTAGAAGAAGAACCAAAACTGCTTCCTACAGCGATTGCTGAGAAGCTAGGTGTTTCAGAGGTTGAAGTTGTCGCTGCTTTTCCTGGAGACATGGCGGTGATGTTAGATGGCAGCCGTGCTCAAGATATTCTAGAAGGTTTGGTTGGTTGGGGCCCAGTGACCACAATTATGCATTCATTTGGTTCAATCTTCGAAGTAAAGGCGCCGTTCCCTAAAGGCAAAGTCGCACGTGGTTACTACAATCTGATGGGTAAAGAAGGCGAGCTGCATGGCCACTTAAAACTGGATAACATCAAACATATTGGTTTGGTGAGCAAGGCGTTCATGGGGCGTGAAAGTCATTACTTCGGTTTCTTCAGTGAAACAGGCGAAAACATTTTTAAGATTTACCTAGGTCGCAATGAAAAGCGAGAGCTGATTGTCGACCAAGTTGAACGCTTCAAAGCACTAAAAGAACGAGCTTAAGTACAGTCAACATCAAGCTTAAATAAGATTGCCAGCTAGCTTAAAGAAAATATGAATGCTCGAGGTCCACTTAGTTTACTAATGAACGCTCAACCTTGGGTAAAAATAATAAATAAGAGAAAGTGAAGAAAGGAATTATCGATGGAACAACAAGTAAAACAAGAACGCCTACAAGGTCGCCTAGGTCCAGAAATCAAAGAGTTTCGCCAAGAGCGCCGTACTCTTCAACTTGCAACAGTTGATCAAGACGGTCGCCCGAACGTAAGTTACGCGCCTTTCGTACAGAACCAAGAAGGTTACTTTGTTCTAATTTCTGACGTTGCTCGTCATGCTCGTAACTTAAAAGCGAACCCACAAGTCTCTTTGATGATGATCGAAGATGAAGAGAGCTCTAAGCAGCTTTATGCACGTAAGCGTCTAACCTTTGATGCACAAGCAAGTGTTGTAGAGCGTGAAACGGAGCTTTGGACTCAAGTTATTGGCCAGATGCAAGAACGTTTTGGTGAGATTATTGATGGTTTAAGCCAACTTCAAGATTTTTCTCTATTCAACCTTAAAGCAGAGAATGGCCTGTTCGTAAAAGGTTTCGGTCAGGCATACCAAGTATCTGGCGACGACTTAGTGGATTTCGTTCACCTGCAAGAAGGTCACAAAAAAGTGTCTAACGAGTAAGCTCGTTTAACGGATTACTTTAGGAGCCCTCTAATGTGAGGGCTTTTTTGTGTCTAAGCAGTCATAGCCGCGTCGTTTAGGGCTTTCGCTCCGCGCAACATGGCTTCGATTAATTCGCCTGCATTGAATTTCTCTAGCGCTTCATGTGCTCCCACCTGATTGGCTCGGTCAACACATATCTCACTGGATAGTGAAGTATGTAAAATACAGTAGGCATGACTGAGTGCGCTGTCGTTTTGTACTTCAAATGCAAGTTCATAACCATCTAACCCGGGCATCTCGATATCACTCACGAGAAGATCAATTGCAGTGCCTTTGCTTGCTTCACGGCGCATCAGGTCGATGGCATCTAAGCCGTTGTTGCAAATGCTGTAAGGGATGTTGATGCTGTCTAAGGCATCAGACAGCTGTTTTCGTGCGATCAAAGAGTCATCAACCAGTAGAATATTCAGCGCTTTTAGGCGTTCTCTTTCGACATCAGTCAGCATCGGAATATGTGCGTTTTCATAAGCAGGGTAAATCTTAGAAAGTAATAACTCTACGTCGAGCATCTGCACGATACGATCTTCAAAACGTGTAATGCCGGTAACAAACACATTGGTTCCTACACTCGCGGGTGGCGACTCAATACTCTTCCAGTCACATTCAATGATTTTATCAATCGAACGAACCAAGAATGCTACAACGGTTCTTAAGCAATCTGTCACGATGAGCACACAGTCTTGGTATTCAGTCGGTGTGATCGGCCGAAACCCAATAGCTGCGGACATATCAATAACTGGAACCGTAAGATCGCGAATCGTGACGGTACCAATCACATGGTGATGAGAGTAAGGGATTTGGGTCATTGGCTGGAAAGGAACGATTTCTCTGACCTTAAGCGTGCCTATCGCAAAACTTTGAGTGAGGGATAACTTGAACATCAGCATTCCCTGTGACTGACTCGCTTTACTTATCGGTTTGGCCATAAGTGGCTCCTACTTAATACGCGCTTAATCTATAAGGATTAATTTAAAGGGAAATGGCATCCGCAGCAAGTCACTATGCGGTTTTTAAAGATCTTTAAGGGGGTTGTTTTCGGTTATAGAGTGAAGAATGATGATTCTTGGGTTAAAATCACGCTAAACGCAGGCGTTTGATGGACTTTTGTCGACAAGTCGTTAGCCGTAAGCTGAATTACAACAGTCAGTACTCTGATGAATTCTACGTAATCATCACAAATAAACTGACCGCAACAAACTGAGAATTATCATGGCAAGAACAGCAGCAGCGCTTCATATATTGGTGAAGCATAAAGAATTAGCAGAAGACATCATGACGCAGCTTAAAAAGGGCGCTAAATTTCAAACGCTAGCGAAGAAGCATTCAACCTGTCCATCTGGTAAAAAGGGCGGCGACCTAGGCGAGTTCAAAAAAGGTCAAATGGTGCCTCAGTTTGATAAGATTTGTTTCTCTGGCGAGACACTTGTACCACATCTGGTAAAAACAAAATTTGGCTGGCACGTAGTGAAGGTTCTTTACCGAACTTAGTCATTAATATGTGTTAAATTGAATAAAAGGAGCGTAGATACGCTCTTTTTTTGTCATTTTTGGGCGCATTTAAAAACATTATGGCTGAGTGTTCATCCCGGACGTTATGCGATAATTGGCGCTACGCCCTTAACTATCCACCTTGACTAATCGGTGGGAGGAGGAGGGGTTTTAATGAGTAACTCATATAATAAATACCATTCTTAAGGAAATTTATGCAGCTTTGCCTTTTAGCCTTTGTATTTATCTAGAAAGCTGTAAACGAGTTTGGTAGGAGAACAACATGGAGAGTTCAGCTATGTTAAGCACCCCAGCGACAGATGTTATATTGCATGCTTTTGACTGGTGCTACGCTGACGTAATGAAGAACGCCCCTCTGATTCAAGAGTTGGGTTATAAATCTGTTTTAGTCTCGCCGGCAATGAAGTCGTTACGAGGGCCTAAAGGCTGTGATCGAGATACAGGTACCCAATGGTGGCAGCGCTATCAACCCCAAGATTATCGTGTGATCGATAATCAGCTTGGTGATACGCAAGACTTCACTGCAATGGTGAACACGTTAAAGCAACATGGGCTTCGTACCTATGTGGACGTTGTGTTTAACCACATGGCTAACGAGTCGAGTATTCGCGGTGATTTGACGTATCCAAATCGACAAGACATGGCGTCTTACCAGCAAGATTCTGAGTATTACGAATCCGTTCGTTTGTTTGGTGATCTTTCTAAACCTTTGTTTGATGAGAACGACTTTGTCGAAGCGTTTGGTATCAAGAACTGGAAAGATACTTGGGAGGTGCAAAACGGACGTATTACTGGTGGAGCAAGCGATCCAGGCCTGCCAACGCTGTTAGACAACGACAATGTGGTTACACAGCAGCGAGCTTACCTAAAAGCCTTGAAAGTGATTGGTGTGAAAGGGTTTCGCATCGACGCAGCGAAACACATGACACTGTCACATCTACGTAAGGTTTGGACTGATGATATCTGTGAAGAAATGCATATATTTGGCGAGATCATTACTGACGGTGGTGCAACCAAAGAAGAGTACGAACTGTTCCTTGAGCCTTACCTTAAACACACTCGTTTAGGGGCGTATGATTTTCCGCTGTTCAATACCATCTTCAAAGCTTTTGAAGAGCAGGGCAGCTTTAAATCTCTGATCAACCCATATTGTTTTGGTCAAGCTCTGTCGAATATGCGAGCGATCACTTTTGCTGTCACTCATGACATTCCAAATAACGAGGTGTTTTTGGAACATGTGATGGATGAAGTCGACGAGCAATTAGCTCACGCCTTTATTCTTGGACGAGATGGCGGTGTGCCACTTGTTTACAGTGAACTCAGCACCAGCGGTATTCTGGACAAGAGCGGCCAACCTCGTTGGCTGAACGACTGGCAAGCGCCTTACATGAAAAACATGATTCAATTCCATAACCATGTTCATGGTGAAGCGATGCGGGTGGTTGAAGCCAATGATGACTTGTTGGTGTTTGTTCGTGGCGACAAAGGCATTGTGGTGATTAATAAATCGAAACGAAGCAAGACGGCTTCATTAAATTGGACAGGCGCTGTGACGGATCTGTTGTCTGGCGAAGTGTTCGAATGTGTTGGTAAGGACTTAACTATTAAGGTTGAATCCAACCAGTGCATGATGCTGACGACCAACTAGCTCGAGCCTGTTACGAGTTAGAAAGCAAATTTTGCAAAGAAAACCTTGAAAAGAAAACCCCGCTTACTGATTACCAGTAAGCGGGGTTTTTTATTTAAAGCTGTTTATTGCTTACTAAACAGGGTGTTAGTTAAACAAGGTGTTAGTTAGCTAAACGCTAAGGCGGTTAAACCGTAAACTTGTTTAATAGTTCGTCTTGTTGGCGAACATTGTCAGTTTGAACTTGCATTGCTGTGTTTGCGTCTTGAGCTGCGTTCGATACCTGTGTTGAAAGGTCTTTGATCTTAACTGTGTTGTTGTTGATCTCTTCCGCTACTAAACTCTGCTCTTCAGCTGCTGAAGCAATTTGAATATTCATATCAGAGATGCGCTGAATCGCGTCGCGGATGCGGTCAAGTGAAGAGTTTGCTTGCTGAGCGCGTTCAACGGCGTCAGTGGCTGTGTCTTTACTTTGATTCATCGCGTTAGATACCGAACTTGCGCCAGCTTGGAGTTGCTCGATCATGTTGCGGATTTCAGTGGTCGACTCTTGAGTACGTTGCGCTAGTGTGCGAACTTCATCGGCAACGACAGCGAAACCACGGCCCGATTCACCAGCACGCGCCGCTTCAATAGCTGCATTCAACGCAAGTAGGTTGGTTTGGTCTGCGATATCGTTGATTACTTTTAGAATCGTCTCGATATTTGCTGTTGCTGATTCAAGTACTTGTACTTCTGCAACTGCCTGGTCGATACGCGCTGAAAGGTTATCAATTGCTTGAGTCGTGTCACTTACTACAGATGTACCGTCTAGTGTCGCATCGTCAGCTTCACGAGCCGCGGCGGCTGCGCCTTGAGCGTTGTTTGCTACTTCCGTTGCGGTAACGGCCATCTCGTTCATTGCGGTGGCTAGCTGTTCAAGCTCTTGCAGCTGAGTATTCATCGCATTCGCTGACTCACCCGCGCCTTTTACTGTGATTTCAGTGCCACGTTTAATCTCAACACCAATCGCTTTGGATTGAATGATTTGATTTTGCAGGTTTTCAGTAAAGGTGTTGAAGCCTTTCGCAAGGTCAGAGAACTCTTTATCTGTATTGGTATCTAGACGTTTAGTTAAGTCACCTTGTCCGCTCGCAACATCTTGAATGGCTTGGTTAAGCGTCTCAAGCGGGCGCATTAACACACGAATAAGGACGGTTAATGCAATGATGCTGAGAATAACCGCAATTAAAGAGTAGATTATCGAGCTGTTTTTCAGATCTTCAACCGTTTGGAATGCGATCTCTTCATCAAGTATTGCGCCGATGTACCAATCTTCACTTGGGATGTGAGTGAAGTTCACTAGGAACTTTTTACCGTCGACTTCAATTTGTTGAGATCCCTCGCGAATAGTCGCTTGTGGCAGGTAGCTTGATAGCGTTTCGCCATTGTTCTTAGCATTAGGGTGAGCAATCGTCGTGCCGTCGGCAGTGACTAGGAATAAGTAACCCGCGTCAAACAAGTTCACTTGGTTTACCAAGGTCGCAAGGTTGGTTAGTTCTAGGTCGTAGAACATACCTGCAGTGAAACGGCCGTTTTCTTGCACTGGCGTACCAATTGAAATGATGACTTTCTTGCTTGATACGTCCACATAAGGGTCGGTAACAACTAAACTGTTTTTGGACTTAGCATCAATGAACCAAGGGCGGATTCGTGGGTCGTAATCCGGGCCAGCTTCCCAACCATCATCATTTTCAATAACGAAACCGTTTGCGTCATAACCAAAACCAACCGCGAGAAAGCTGCCTTTAAGTTTTGGCTTTTCTAGGATGTTTTGAACGTATGTACGATCTTGAGGGTTGATTTCGATGACTTCAGTCGTCGACTGAGCCAGTGCTTTTTTAGCATTCATCTCTGATGCTACGGTGTTCTTAATCCCAGAGACCATCTCTTTCAGGCTTGCATTGACGTGGTTCTCTACAGCACTTTTTACGGTGTAAAGTTGCTGTATTGAAAGCAATGATACTGTCACTAATAGCAAGGCTGATGATGCTGCAACCACCTTATGGCTAAATTTCATTGTGTTTTCCTCTTCTCACAAGCTTTGCGAAAACTAAAGCTAATCGTGTTTTTGTAATTATATATATATCGACATTGTTGGGATTTACTTGAATGTAATTTCACAAAATAGACTACAAAAATACAACAACCCGCACAACGTAAAACTCAGTTAATTACATACTTGCTACTTTTGTTTTTTGGTTCAATGAGTTAAAGAGTTGGCTTAATCAAAGGCAAACAAAGTGAGGAGGGTATTAATTAGGCGAATATGCGTATGGTTTATTATATAAGGGAGAGGTGTAAGGGAATTAATATGAAATCAAATGATATTCTCAATTCGTATATTGGCGATATTTCAAACAGGAGAGTGTATGTATTTTAAACCGGAGAGTGAATATATTAGGCAAAAAAAGCCCCACAAAAGTGAGGCTATTATAAATCAGGTTATTTATTACACTGTATCAGTGCGTCTAATTTAAAATATTAGATGCGCTACACCTGCGATAACCGGAAGTGTAATTAACGTACGTAGAATAAAAATAATAAACAGTTCAAGGATATTCACGGGAATCTTACTGCCTAGAAGCAGAGCGCCGACTTCAGACATGTAGATCAGCTGAGTTACCGACATTGCTGCAATAACAAAGCGAGTCATCTCGTTGTCGATAGAAGCGGCAAGGATCGCTGGGATGAACATATCCGCAAAACCAACAACAATGGTTTCAGATGCTGCAACCGCTTCAGGTACTCCAAGTAGCTCAAGGAATGGAATGAAAGGCTGACCTAGGAATGAGAACACAGAGGTGTATTCTGCAATCACCAATGCCATTGTACCTAGCCCCATTACAACAGGAAGAACGCCGAATACCATGTCGACTGCGTTACGAATGCCTTCACCAAATACAGACTTAGCAGACTTCACTTGTGATGCCTTATTTACCGCGAGTTCAAGACCCCAAGAGAAAGTCGAGTGACCCGCTGGGATTGCATCAGCATCTTTGTGAGGCTTTGTACCATCAATGAAGGTGTCTTTCTTCATGCTCAGTGGAGGAAGGCGAGGGATGATTACCGCGGCCACAATACCTGCTAAGCAGATTGCTGCGTAGAAAGGTAGGAATAGGTGCTCTAGTTCTACTTGAGCAATCACTACAAGGCTGAACGTGATAGACACTGCTGAGAAAGTCGTACCAACAACAGCGGCTTCACGTTGAGTGTAGAATTTCTTCTCGTACTGTTTGCTTGTAAGCAGGATACCAACGCTGCCGTCACCTAACCAAGAAGCCATACAATCGATAGCACTACGACCCGGCAGGTTGAAGATTGGACGCATCACTTTACTTAGTAAGGTGCCAAACAGTTCTAACAAACCGAAGTTAAGTAGAAGTGGTAATAGTAAACCGGCAAAGATGAATACTGAAAATAGAGTCGGCAATAGGCCCTCTAACACGAGACCACCGGTGTTTTCTTCCCAGATAAACTCAGGGCCAACTTGGAAGAAAGCCATGAATGCTGCAGCACCACCGATAATACGAACCAATAACCACAGTGGAGATGGGTTGAAAAGACCGTTTAGAAATGAATTCGATGTAATGAATGTAGGTTTGAAAATGGTGCTTAACACGGAAGCTACAGACATGAAGGCAACGATTGCAGTGATAATAGCAACTAGAGACTCACCGAAAACCGCTTGAATTGATTTAGCTAGAATAGCGACAGGGATAGTGAGATCACCTTGGTAGCTAATTGGCGCCATGAAAAGGAATAAACCAATCAGAGATGGGATTAAGAAAACCCAGAAACTGCCTTTAGATTTCTCTGGTTGAGCAGTATTCGTGTTGTTAGACATGTTAATTATTCTCGTATTTCTACATGTAAAAAAGCCACATCCTTGGCATTTTTATTCTCTAAACATCCGTATTTTCTCATTGGGTGCAAGATTACCGAGTATTAATACCACTTGCAATACTATTCATCAAATATCGCTAAATATTCACACAGGTTATTCTGCAACACATTATGAGTTTAGAATAAAGTGTTGCAGATGTTACATATTCTCATGGTTATTACTAGGCGTTTATAAATTTACTGAGGCTTCAGTTCGATAAGTTAGGTAAAGCCAGTAGCTAAACGCGATAATGAACGCGAAAGAGGCAGGGAAAGCCAGTGCCAAAATTTCAAAGCGCTGGAACAGGCAAGCACCACTTAAACCACCAAACAGAAAGCCAACAACGATGAACATAAGAAGTTTGGCTTTACGGCGGTCAAAAGGCATCCCCTTTAAGCGTGCGCCAATCATGATCCCAAGGTCTGTGATGATCCCGCTCATGTGTGTGGTGCGAATGATCGCCCCGCTATAGGTGGTGATCATTGCGTTCTGCAAACCACACGCGGCTGAAGCGAAATACTGGCCTGAAGTGTAGCCTTGTAACAGTGCCCAAAGCGCCAAGAACAGCAATCCACCCTCAATACATAGCGCAACACCGTAACGGCGTCCTAACTTCAATGCTTGATTTTCGATAAAGAATCCGCTGAACGCGGCACCTAGCATAAAGCTCATAATGATTAGCAGGAGGTGCATAGAAGTTGAAGTCGGCGTGAGCAGGCTGCTGCCAAGTAAAGACATGGTGCCTGAAATATGGGAGATAGCTTGATGTTGGAAGCCGAGTAAACCAATAGCATTAACGCTGCCAGCAAGGCCCGCTAACAGTAAGGCGCCGTATTCAACCCAGCGAGGTAGTTTAGAAATCATGTGGTTCACCCTGGGTTAAAAAGAGGAGCAGATTATAACGCTAGCGAAAAGATACGCTAGCGTTGTAGAACGTTGATATTTGATCTTAGGCAACAGTCTTGCAGTTTGTTCCAATACTGTTGCTTTATAGAGAAAATGGTCAGTAACAGGCTAGTTGTAGTGACTCATCTGGTGTTCAAATTTGACCCATCCGTGTTTGCGTTCTTCGTAGACTGAAAAGCTTGGTAGCGGAAAGTCTTGCTCTTTAAATAGTCCGAGCGGGACGACATAAAAATCGGCGGCGGCAACCGACTGCAATAGCATGGTAGTGCCACATTTAGGGCAAAACTGGTAGGTGACTTCATTGCCCGTGTCACTGATACGTGAAAAGGAGGTGACCTCTCCGTTGAGTGTCACTTGTTCTATGGGAAATCGAGCCTGAACCCCGAACACACTTCCGGTGCGCTTCTGACATTCATAACAATGGCATACGGAGGTGCGTTGAGGCTCGCCTCTGCAGACTAAATTGACGGCTCCACAGCGGCATTCGCAACTTCTGATATTCTTCTCTTTAATATGATTGATATCCATCCGTGCTCCACTTCTGGTTAACCCTGTATTGATAATTATACTAAAGCCCTTTATGGTCTGCACAACTGGATGAAAACAAAAGAATATAATTGCTCATGAAAAAGAAAATCTTACCTATACCTCTGATTTTACTGATTCCTATTATCATGCTGGTTGTGGTGATACTGGCGGGTATTTATCGCTTTAGCTTAAGTGACGAAGAGATCTTGGCGAAGTTTCCTTCTTCTCAAGTCAGTTATGACCCTGTTGTTGAAACCGTTTTTGATTTGAAGACGACTAACCCATGGACAATCAAAGTTCCTGAAACCAACGCGTACGCCTTTATTAATGAAGTCGATGGACCAAGATCAATCGCGTTTGGGCGGTATGACTCCGGTGTTGAGCGTGGTGTGGTCACCGTAGGCACCAACAACCTTTCAAGTGTCACGTTAGGCAAGGCGAGTTTCTTTGTTGCACCTATGTGGGTATCTAACCAAGGCAGTGGCGTTTTCTATTATCTTGGCCTGTTTAAACATGACCAGCATCGAAGCCGCGTCGTGTTAGTTGACCAATTCTTTCTTGGTGACCGTGTGAGAATCCAAACTTTAGAGATTACTCAGCTGCTCGATTCACAAAGCAAACTCTCTGGGGAAGGTTTTATCGGCTTTACTCGACATTCTGCGGAACAATCTTTTCCAGAATTGCAATCTGAAAAGGTGTTAATGAGTTTTTCTTTCAATACGCAATCAATTGATGATCAATGACATTTTTGTTAGAGCAAGGAACTGTTGTTTATGTGAGCTAAATTACATATTATCTTAAGTAGATGAATGAAATTTAGACACACTTAGCTTTGTGTCTGCTTACTTTACAAATGGAGCTTGCGAATGATTAATAAACGTTTTTTTAAGACGAAAGATGAAGTTGAAGTGACTTTCGAGCTAGAAGCTCAAGA
>NZ_JBFRLX010000115.1:0-22209 GCF_041470165.1 Vibrio sp. 10N.286.46.A8 | reverse complement strand
GCTAGAAGCTCAAGAAGCTAATTCTGTATCAATCGTTGCCGACTTTCTGGATTGGAAAGCGACCCCAATGAAAAAACTGGCGAAAGGGAAGGTTTACAAGTTTAAAACTCGTCTTCCGAAAGATGGCGAGTTTCAATTTCGCTACCTAGTTGATGATCAACAATGGGTGAACGATGCGAATGCTGATCGTTATATCCCGAATGAATTTGGTGAAGATAATTGCTTGGTATCGACAGTTAACGCTTAGTTGAAATAGCATGACCTAATTGAAATAATATGAATTAAAAAGCAGGAACTAGAGGTTTCTGCTTTTTAATATCTAAATCGTTGGTTCATTAATTTTTTGAGTTGGGCCTATTTCATTAACGGTAACTCAATGACTTAGCCGAGATTGCGCAGATTCACATCATATTATGACAATGCAATGATGATTTATACGCCTGAAAAGCATATCCTGTGCTTTTATATCGTAGAAAGACCTGTTTACCGTGTATTCAAAAATATTTTCCTCTCCGTTTGCTGAGCTTTCACCTGTAAAAAAAGCAGCAATTTTAGGACTGCCACTTATTGCAGCGATTAGTGTTGCTTTGCAATATTCACAATCAAATCTGACGAAAACGATCGATCTTGATTTGCCAAACTCAACCGTTATTGAGTCAATTCTGTCACCTCCTTCTGCTACCGTTATTGAGCCACCGACGTTTGAATATCAAATTCAATCAGGTGATAACTTAAGTAGCATCTTCACTCAGCTTGGGTTTTCTTATAACTCGATGATGAGCGTGATGGAAACCGATTTGAACTTCCTTGCGTTAGACACGCTTCGTCCGGGTAATACATTACGTTTTTGGCGTGACGAAGCGACGGGCAACCTTTCAAAAATGGAACTTCAATTTAGTGTCGCGGACAAAGTGGTTTATCGACTGCTTGATGACGGCAGCTACGAATTCGAAGACATTTCTATTCCGGGTGAATGGAAGCAAAAGCCTTTAGTGGGCGATATCCATGGCAGTTTCTCGATGTCAGCGAACAAAGTTGGCCTGAACAGTATTGAGATTGACCATATTGTGACTCTTCTTAAAGATAAGCTGAATTTCAGCCGAGACTTACGTGCGGGTGATCAGTTTGAAGTGCTTCAAAAAGCGCAATTCGTTGATGGTGTTGCAACCGGGAAACGTGAAATCGAAGCGATCAAGATCATGAACCGTAACCGTGTTGTTTCAGCGTACTTACACACTGACGGACAATATTACGATGCCAATGGCGATAGCTTACAACGCGCTTTCCAACGTTACCCTGTGAGCCGTGGTTGGCGTCAAAGTTCTCAGTTTAATCCTAAGCGCTTACACCCTGTGACTGGGCGAGTCTCTCCGCATAACGGCACAGATTTCGCGACGCCAATTGGCACACCCGTTCAAGCAACAGGTGATGGTAAAGTGATCATGACTCGTAAGCACCCATATGCTGGTAACTATGTGGTGATTCAGCATGGCAGCACATACAAAACACGCTACCTACACTTGAGTAAGATCCTCGTTCGTAAAGGACAAACGGTATCTCGTGGTCAGCGTATTGGCTTATCCGGTAAAACGGGCCGAGTGACGGGGGCGCACTTACATTACGAATTGATCGAACGTGGTCGTCCTGTCAATGCAATGAAAGCGAATATTCCGATGGCCGATTCCGTACCTAAAAAGGAAAAAGCGACATTCGTAGCCGCTAGAGATGAAGCCGACAAGCTATTAAAGAAAGCTTTAGAAACACAATCGAATAATAGCTAATAGCTGACTGTATGCCGTCAAGGTAACCGTTAGCTAGATGGTTGCGAGTAATGATGTAGCCTTTAAAGCCGTGAGTGCAGAACTAAATACTTAAATGTTTAGTGATACGCTCGCGGCTTTTTGATTTTAGGTTGAGGTAGTGAACGGCGTTTAGGCTAGAGGTTCTGAGTGAGTGACGTAGCTAACGATAGCTTCTGGTCGCATAGGTGGAGAGTAGAGGTATCCTTGAATTTTGTCACACCCCATTGCGTGCAGCTTTTCTAATTGCTCGCGCTTCTCTACGCCTTCCGCAACCAATGACACATTGAGTCTGTGTGCCAGTTGAACAATCAACCACACAACACTTTCGGATGTTGAGTTTGTCAGCAAGTTTCGAATAAAGGTGGCATCAATCTTAATACAATCGATAGGGTAGCTATGAATGTAATTTAAGCTTGAGTAACCAGTACCGAAATCATCTAGAGCGATCGTGAACCCTTGTCCCCTTAGAAAGTCGAGTGCTGACTTTGTTTCTTGAGTTGGAGATAACAGCACGGTTTCGGTTAGCTCAATGACAAACTCGTTTGCTTTAAAGTGATGCTGTTCAATCGTTCGAGTGAGATAGGAAATATAACGCTTAGAATCGGTAAGCTCGTGAGCGGAGCAGTTTATTCCAAGCTTAACTTTGTAGCCTAAGCCTCGCTCCAATGTTGTTTTAGCGCGGCATACCAATTCGATGATCCGTTCACCCAGTTCCACAATCAACCCCGATTCTTCCGCTACCTGAATGAACTCCACTGGCGAGATGTCGCCATGTCTTGTGGTTTTCCAACGAGTTAACACCTCGAAGTAATCCCATCGTGTATCAATGTGATCAACGATTGGTTGTACAACCACGTACATTCCATTGTCATTAGGTGCCTGACTGTCTGATATGGTGCTATCAAGCTCACTTCGTAAGGCGGCGATTAACTCGGCTTTCCTTTGGTAACGAACCCTTAGGTGAGTGTCGTAACATTGAATATGAGTATCTTGACTATGCTGGCACTCTTTTAGCGCCAAACTGGTGTTGAAGATGATTTGCTCTACGTCTTTATTGTCTCCATCTGACCGGGCAATGCCGATGCTGACGTCGAAATCGATTTTGATATCAATACTAGTGTAACCTTGCTTTATCTTATCCAGTATTTGCTCGCAAACAGCTATTGGGTCTGAATGATAGGTAATGAATGCGAACTCATTGCCAGCCGTCCGGAACGTCAGGTTGTTGTCGGGCAAGGTTCGGCGCAAGGTCTCTGCAACGAACTGAAGCACCTTATCGCCAATATAATTACCGTGCATATCATTAATGGCTTTGAAGCTATTGATGTCGAGCAGAGCGAGCGTGAAGGGAGTGACACTCTGCTGAGTGATCGATTCTAAGGTGTCTGATAAGCAGCTACGGTTTAATAGCCCAGTTAGACTATCGTGTGATACTTCGTAGCTGAGTTGATTAACCAGTTGCTCAGAACGGTCGTTGAACCACATTTCACGCAAGGTGTGAATGATGATATCTGCGAACAACTGGTGGTGTTTTATCACGTCTTGTTGCTGATCTGTACTCATAGGCGAACTAAAGGTTGAGAAAAGCACACCCATGACTTCGCCACTTTGACTGCGTGCTGGGATAGCGATTGAGTTTTGTGAGGTGATTTCTTGCCTAAATGCTGATGTTGGGAGTGACTGAACAATATACTGAGCAAATGAGCAATCTGGGTGTTTTTGATTAACGGCTTGTTGGTATATGTGACCATGGCGTGCGTTTATTTTGTCATGCAGTACATGGTCAGAATGGGCAATGACCAAAGGAACCATTTGATCGGGAAAGTGCTTTTTCTCAATGATACTGGTGTATTGAGTACCGAAGGTTTGATGCAAAGTAAGCACGGCAGACTCTAAAAGGTCGATACCTTCCAATTTGAGTAAGCGCCCAATGCGCTCTGTGTCTATCATGCTATTGCGTGTATGTTGAGTCATAGTCACCATCCGTAGCCAACCAGAATCGTGTGTAAGCTGTATGTGTATGATCTTGTGTATACGATCTTGTAGCTGCACTGTCTTAAATATTAACAATGCAACTTGTATTAACAATCTTGATATGCGTCTAGTTTATTATTGGTCGTGTTGTGTGATTTTTCAAATTTAGTGCGATATATTTCACAAAACTTGACTATTTCTTTCTTTGTCTAGCCTATCTTTTAGGTGGTCTAAAAATAGCTTGGTTCGTGTATGCGAGTAGTCAAGCTTAGGGTAGTACGCGTAAACCATCACTTCGTCGGCTGTTATATTTGGTAATACTGGAACCAGTGTCCCTTGTTTAAGATCCTCTTTGATCATTGCTTTGATGGTTAACAGTACGCCCATTCCTCGCTTCGCGGCATGAAACAAAGCCTCAGGGTTGGTGGTCGCAAAGTTACCGTTCAAAGTGATGCGCTGTCCTTTAGTTAGCGTGACTTCACGAATAGGACGCTCTCCCCATATTAAGGAGTTGTGCTGCTCTAAGTCTTGCTCGTTGATGGGATAACCATGTTTAGCCAAGTAACTTGGTGCGGCATAAAAGCTGGCTTTGTGTTCAAATAGTGGTGTTTTCTTGAAGCTTAACGAGTTGAGTTGTTCCAGTTCACGACTGATCACCAGGTCCAAGCCAAGCTCAGGTAATTGACCTGGCGTGGTGGTGATAAGCTGTACTTTAATGTCTGGATACTTTTCTAAGAAGTCGTCCATGTATTGCACGAGAAACTTAGAACCAACAGCAATGGTTGCGCCAATCTTTAGCAGGCCCGCAGGCGTTTGGTTAACCGATCGGGTTTCATCAATAATCGATTGCCAATTATCGAGCTGATCCTTGGCTCGCAGATAAAAGAGAGCTCCCGCTTCGGTTTGGCTGATTGAGCGCGTGGTGCGCTTTAATAGTTGAGTGCCGATACGTTCTTCTAACCAGTTCACTCTTTTGCTGATCGCTGAGCTGGTGGTATTGAGTTTACGTGCTGCGCCATTGAAGCTGCCTTCTTCCACCACTTTTACATAACTTTTTACGTTAAGAATCCAATCCATATTATTTCCTGTTGGGACTTAATTAAATTCCAATTTAGCTAATTATCAATTATTGGTTTTGAATGTAAACTCATCTGATGAACAAATAACAAACGAATAGGGAATTTTTTGAGCCAATCGACCTTTAAAAAAACACCGCTACTCTTAGCCATGATGATCATTGCTACAGGACAGGTGGGGGTGAGTATCTATTTACCATCATTGCCGCTAATTGCTTCAGACTTAAGTGTGACTCAGGTAGATGTACAGCTGCTCGTTACGCTGTTTCTTGTGGGTTTTGGCTTGTCTCAGCTATTTTATGGGCCGATGTCCGATGCCGTGGGGAGAAGACCTATCTTCTTGTTAGGTCAGGGTGTTTATTTGATTGGTACTGTTGTTTGTGTTGTTTTTTCCGACAACATGACGGCGTTAGAGGTTGGTCGCTTGTTGCAAGGTCTAGGGGCGGGTAGTGCCTCGGTTCTTGGGCGAAGTGTGCTGCGCGACAGCTATGATGGCCTTCAACTGACCAAAGCGCTGTCTTATATTTCGGTCACCGCTTCGATCATGCCGATTATTGCGCCCGTGTTTGGTGGTTGGATCTCATTCCACCTCGGTTGGCAGGCGGTGTTCCTGTTTGTTCTTGTGTATTTACTGGCGATATTCACTCTCGGCTACTTTGTTCTTCATGAAACTTTGCCATACGGGAAGAGCCGCTTTGAAGTCAGTCAAGTGGTCAAGAACTATGGCCGTTTGTTGACGAATCGCCAAGTGTTGACCAGTGCCAGTTATAATTGGATGAGTTACATGGCGAGTTTGGTGTCGCTATCACTGTTTCCATTCTTAATGCAAGAGCAATTGGGGCTGACAGCCGCTGAATACGGATCGTTGATGATAGTCCCTTCGGCTGGCTTACTGATTGGTAGCGTGGCTTTGAACTTGCTCAATCGTAGGTTTAGTACACCACAATTGATGAGTCTTGCGATTTTGATCATTTTAGCTTCAGGGACTTGGTTACTTACTCATGAGTTGTCCATCTTTAACTTAGTGTGGGCATTTACGTGGTTAGCTATCGCTCAAGGTATCTCCTTCCCTCTATCGATCAGTATGCTATTAGAACCTCATAAGAAGAAAGCGGGCGCGGTGTCGGCACTGTCAGGTTCAATTCAGATGTGTTTGGCGGGCTTACTTGGTGGATATCTAGTCGAGAGTTGGGTGACGACTCACCTACAGCTCGGCGTGTTTTATCTGATTATTGGCGCTTGTATGGCTACAGTACTTTGGTCTTCAACGAGAATGAATAAGAAAGCCACAGCTACCGAAGTTGAGTACAGTTAAGCAGCTGAAGTACAACCAGTTAAACAGCTAGCTCGCTATAGTTCAGCATACAGTCGTTAATACGTTGTATTTGTATGGATGGTTTTCTACAATACCAGCGTCCATTTAATAGGTAATAAACATGCAGCAAAATGAATTTGAAGTACTGGTAAAAGCTATCTGCGCACTAGATGGCTTGCCTCAAGCACTTGAGTTATTGAAATCCAATGAGGATACAGAAGTCGCTGAGGCTGCTGGATCACTAACAGGTCAATTTGCGCTAGCTGAAGTTGAAGGCGAAAAGCGTATTTACCACGTGACGCTTCAAGAAAATGAACAAGGCGAAGAGCAAGAGTACATCGAACATGTGATGAATGAAGGCGATGACTTAATCAAATTTGCAGCTTGGTTCTTTGAAACTATGTTCGAATTAAAGCAAAAAGACACATACCAAATTGCAGGTAAAACTTACAGACAGCCAAAGCGTAGCTAGTTTTCTTGACTGTTTGTTTTATAGGCTATTTTTTCATGTAAGTTGATTTCTAAGCAATTAGGTTTCTAAAAAACTATTTTTAAAGCAGCTCTCTTGAGCTGCTTTTTTTATGGATGTTTAAATGAAAACTTTAATTGTAACTCAATGGTGAGATTACATTGAAAGTGTGATTTAGATCTTGTTTTTGGGCGCTTTAAGTGTAGAATCCGCGCATAAGAAAATCGATTATGTGCGGAGATAAGCATGAATTACGAACTAGGCCACGCATACCTTGGTCAAATGGTAGCAAAAAACATGATGCACGAAGCATTGTATGGCAAGCCAAAGCCAAAAAAAGCATCATTCATTAAGCGAATGATGAAGAAAATGGCGAAATAAGCATTTTCAAAAACGGATTTTAAAAAGGCCTTAAACTTATTTAAGTTTAAGGCCTTTTGCGTTTTAGCGATTAATGAAGGTCATCGCTGGTTTTGTTGTGGATGGACACAAAAAACACTGATAAAGCTTCTGACTAATGACTGTTACTGAATTCAGCCTGTCGATTGGTTGGATAGGTCGACAACATTATTCGGGATGGTATCTAAACCGTTCTCTTTCATCCACGCTTCTAAGTTGTCAGCTCCACCAATGTATTTACCATCAAACCAAATCTGAGGAACGGTTACTGGTGTTTTTTCACCAATGTGCGCTTTTACCTCTGGAATCATACGATACAAAGCTGCGCTGTCTTTTACGACATCGTGGTATTGGTATTCAACACCCGCTTCATCAAGCATTTTCTTGGCCTTAACGCAGAATGGGCAGGTCGCTTTTCCGTAAACAATGTTGCCTTTTAGGCTGTCTCGTTTGGTCCATTCTTTAATTACAGATTGAACCAAAACACCACGATTAAGCGCTTCACCTTGGCTGACTATCTTGCCTTCAACAACAAGAATAGGAGCATGCCAAGAACCCAGTTTTAGCGGCTCCCACCAGTGAGATAACCAATCTTTCACTTCCAGTTCAACATCGACATCTGATAACTCATTCTCAAAAGTATCCTTAAGAATGTCTTTGGTAAGGGTGCATTCTCCACATGGGATGTTAACTTTGAATGGACCCCAGCTGCCTGCCCAACGGTATAGTGTAATCTTGACTGGTTTCTTCATGCTTACGGCCTCGTTTGAATTCTCTTATCCATATAGAACGGACAGTCGAACTATTTATTTCATCGATCCTAAACTTTCTTTATTTTCGCCGGTTTTTTCGTTTCCCAATGGGTAATAAATGCAACTGACGCAATAATAATAGCAGCCCCTAGCCATAAACGACCCGGTGGAACCCAACTAAATACAATCCAACCCGCTAGAACATTTAACGGTAATTTCGCGTGGTCAAAAGGTTGCACAAACGAAGCATCAGCAACTGAGTAGGCTTTTACAATTGCCCATTGAGCGAGTGCCGTCATAACACCGATAACAATCAAGATAGCCCAAATTGTACCGCCGCTTGGAGTCTGCCAATCTGGCGCGGCAAGCAGGATGTTAAATGGTGTGATTAATAGCAGCAAGTACACCACCATGGTTGAAGGACTGTCTTGCGAAGAGAGTTTTTTCACCATGAGTGAGTAGCATGCCCAGAAGAAAGCCGCGCCAACCGGTAACAGTGTTGCCCAGTTAAAGTCTTCTGCCCACGGCTCCAGAATCACCATAGCACCAGCGAAGCCGGCTAAGGTCGCGCCCCAGCGAGCTGCCCCAACTTTCTCTTTGAGGAAAAGTCCTGAGCCTATGGTTGCAAACAATGGCGACGTCATGAGAAGGGCAATGCCTTGCCAAATAGGTACTGGGTAAGCCAATGCCCATATCCAAAGTTGAATACCAATAACAGACAAGAAGACACGGAATACGTGCAACTTTAGGTTGTCGGTTTTTAGCGCGCGGCGAATGCCCAGCGTTTTCAGATAAGGAAGAATAGCGAACAACGCGATGGCGTATTGAATGACGGCAACGGTGGTAGAAGTAAGTCCGAAATGAATGCTAGCGACTTGAGTTAGGCTATTAATAACGGCAAAGGCTAGGCCTGCGGTTAGCATCCAGCTAGCGCCTTGGATCGGATGGTGTTGTGACATGATGCTTCTAATTATTTGATGTGGTTCACCTATGATACGGATTTAGCACCACTTAACCAGAAAAAGCATTGATGAAGTTGGTCAGAATATTTGAATATGAAAAAGGTTGAGCAACCGCCCAACCTTTCTAGTCTCTATCTAAAGTCGATTTAGATTAGAAATCGTAGCGGACACCTAGGCGAAGTGTGTCTTCACCAGCTGTCACGATACCTTTTGCATTTTTAACTTCGTCTAAACCGTTAACGTAGTAAGAAAGGTATGTGCGGAAATTGCTGTTTAGTTTGTAGTAACCGGCTAATTCAATACCGTCGACAGCGTCTACTTTTGCTCCGCTGTTGATTTCATCTTCCTGGTAAGTATATACGACTGCAGCAGATACTTGCTTGGTGAATTTGTATTGCGCTGCAAACTCCATAGCAGTGAATGACTTAGCATCGGTACCTGTCGCTTTATCATCTAGGTCGCCTGTTGAATAAGTCGCTGCTAAGTACAGCTTGTCTAGAGAATACGCTAGGCCGGCAAGGATTTGGTCTGCGCTACCTTTATTTTCCCCTAGGTCTTCACCTGAGTAGGCTAGGCCAAGATCTAAGCCCATTGGCAGTGAGTAAACACCAGAAATACCGTAGCCGTCAGAGTCTTTTTTGCTGTTGGTTTGGTAAGTGGCTTCTAGTTGCAGAGCATCAAAACCGCCACGGTACGCAAATACGCCATCTTCTTTATCAGAAGCTGCACCGAATGCTTGCTGCACACCAGAAAACTCAGTGATATCCGTAAAGTCAGATACGATAACTGAAGCCATATCTTGGCGACCGACAGAAATGGCTTGACCGTCAAAATCAACACCTGCGTACATGTAACGGTTTTCAAACTTATCAGAACCTGTGTCTTGCTCAGCTTCGTAGAAACCGAATGCCGTTGCAGTATCTGTAAGTTCTGTTTTACCACCAAGGTTTAAACGGAAACGAGTTTTATCTTTCATTGAACCTTCAACTTCAGCACCACCGGAACCAATGAAATCACCACGGAATTCTGCACGACCGCCAATTTTAAGTTCTGTACCATCAGAGCTGTAAACCGTTGCTGCTAACGATGAACCTGAAACTAGTGCCGCTACCACTGCAGAAGCTAGAACTGCCTTTTTCATAATCACTTACCTTGTATTTTAAAATCCGTGAGCAATGCGCTCTCCGTTTCGATATGAAACTAATCTAGAGCAGCTAAATTAAGCTTTCATTTCTGTAAAATTACATTTTCGTGAATAGGGAACTTTTTAAGTGTTGATTTTATTGCACTTTTATTTCAGGAACCTGAGTGGTTTGTGAATGGGTATACCACTCGTATTTCCTTATTCGGTTACTTTTTCAAGTTTCTATTTGGGTGAGGTGATAATGATATGGGTGAACCTTATGGTGAGGTTAGAGCTTCTTCATCTTATTAACTGTTTGTACTGATTAAGATATCCTCTATGATGCCAAAACTTAGAAAAGAATAAATTTTGCTCAACAAGATGGAGACGTTGGATGAAAACAGAGTACTTAGGCGATGTTTTACAAGGTAGGCAGGTTATTGGCGCCTTAAATGTTGAAGACTTACCGATTGGAGAGCATCAGTTTTGGTTTCAAGTAACCAGTGATGGGTTAGGGCAACCTAAAAACATGCCGGTTTCTGTTTTCAAAGGCAGTCAAGACGGCCCGAAGTTGCTGATCACTGCCGGGATTCATGGTGATGAGCTAAACGGTGTGTTGGCTGCTCAGCAAATTATCCGAGATTTAGTAGGCAACACATTAAAAGGCACGGTGACAGTTGTACCAACTGTGAATTTGTCTGGCTTGCTTAACCACAGCCGCGATTTTATCTCTTCGGATCCGGGCTCTTGCCCTGCCAACCTTAATCGACTCTTTCCGGGGGATGCACACGGCTTAGCCGCGGAGCGATTCGTCGCATCTCTGTGGGATCGCTTACTCAAACACAACGCGACATTTGCTGTTGATCTGCATACCCAAACTCGTGGTGCCGTGTATCCACTTTATGTGTTTGCTGATTACCGAGTAGAGCAATGTTTGGAGATGGCGAGGTTAATGCAGCCCGATTGTGTTCTTAATGATCCCGGCGATCCGGGTATTCTTGAAACGGTCTGGAATCGAAGTGGAATTCCGAGCATTACAGTGGAAGTCGGGATGGGGAAATTTACTCAACCTGCCATGATTCAACGAGCCGTAGATGGTGTTTTTAGTATTCTTTCTTACTACGAGATGCTTGATGCTGAAGGTTTACGAGACAAAAAGCCACTGCCGAGTATAGATTGGATAGAGGGCAATAATGTAGTGTCTATCCGCGCTGATATTGGTGGGTTTGTGTTGCCTCAGGTCGAGCTTTTACAAAGCGTAGAGCAAGATGATCTTTTGGCGATTCAATATGACGCTTTTGGTAATGAATGTCGTCGTTATCATGCGCCGTCTGCCGGACGTGTACTTAGCTATAACGTGGATGCATTAAGGGAGCCAGGGGCTCTTGTCTGTCGATTATTGAGTTGAGCTGCTTTTAGGTGAGAAGCTCGCAGTTGGTAAGTTCTGAGTTGAAAAGCTCTTCGGCGGGCGTCTCTTTGTCAATCTGGTGCATCGTCATTTGAAACGTGTAAAAAAAAGACCGAGCAGGGCTCGGTCTGATAGTTTTTCTCGGGAGTAACAGCTTTTAGCGTAACTAGTATCGCTTTAAGATCTCGATGATCTCTTGCTCTGTTTCCGCTGCGATAATGGCATCAATGTCATCATCATTTTGGAACAACTCTGATAGCGCCATAATAGTATGGATATGGCTATCTGAGTCCATCGCTGCCAGAGTGATTGAAAGGTAAACGTCACCGTTGTCTTCCGACTCTAAATCAACACCCTTTTTGAATACTGTCACCTGCAGTGATGCTTCGTTCACACCATCTTCAGGACGAGCATGAGGCATCGCAATCTTTGGTGCTAGAACATAGTACGCGCCGATGTCTTTGTGCTTTTGCTTGATAGCTTCAACATAGCTTGCTTCAATTTTCTTGCTTGCTAACAGTGTTGAACAGGTTAAATCAATCGCAGCATCAACCGTTAGGTTCTCTTCAGAGTTGATGATAACGCCTTGGTTACCGATTAAATCGAATAGGCTCATGAAACAATCCATCCTAGAATCAGACCAACAACACCGAAGTCGAAGTCAGCAAATGTTGTCGCTTCAAGCCCAAGACCACCTAGTACTGGAAGTAGTAGCATTGGTAGGAAAGAGATACACAGACCTTGCGTGAATGAACCTAGAATTGCACCACGTAGACCGCCAGTCGCGTTACCGTAAACACCTGCCGCACCACCTACGAAGAAGTGTGGAACCACACCCGCTACAATGATTGTCCAGCCAAGCGCGCCTTGAACTGCCATTGCTAGTAGGCCAGCCGCGAAAGAACAAAGGAAACCGATTAGTACTGCGTTTGGTGCTACTGGGAATACCATAGGGCAGTCTAGAGCAGGTTTTGCTCCTGGTACTAGTTTGTCAGAGATACCTTTAAATGCAGGAACGATTTCAGCAATTAGCATCTTCACACCTTGCAATACGATGTAAACACCACCAGCAAAGATTAGAGATTGCATGAAGGTAAATACAACCCAGTTTTGACCGCTTGATACTGTTTCTACAAACTCGCCGCCCGCAATAATAGACGCAAGCATGAAGAAAATAGCCATTGTTGTTGCTACGGCTACTGGCGTATCACGTAGGAACATTAAGCTTTTAGGAACTTGGATGTCTTCTGTTGATTTTGATGTGTCACCGAATTTGCTACCAATGAAGCCAGACACGATGTAAGACAGTGTCGAGAAGTGACCAATAGCCAGTTGATCAGTACCCATCACTTTTTCAGTGTACTTTTGGCCTAGCGCTGGCATCACAACCATTAATGTACCCACAATGATAGAGCCGATTGCGACTAGAACTGTGCCTTCAATGTTTGCTGTAGACAGAATTACCGCTACTAGCATAGACATGAACATTGTGTGGTGACCCGTTAAGAAAATATATTTTAAAGGAGTAATACGAGCCAATAAAATATTCACAACGAATGCGAAGAACATAATTAGAGCCATTTCATAACCGAATGCTTCTTGTGCTAATGCAACAATTGCTTCGTTATTTGGAATAACACCACTTACGCCGAATGCTTCAGTAAATACAACTGAGAAGTTATTTAGTGCGCCAACAAGAGCGCCAGCACCAAAACCTAAAATTAGGAAACCCATTACGGTTTTAATTGTGCCTTTTAGAATGGTGGAAATATCAGCTTTCTGTGCAACAAGGCCAATGAAAGCAATTAAGCCTACCATGATTGCTGGCTCTTTTAATAAGCCGAGCATGAATTCGAAAAAGTTCTGCATAATTTTGACCTTACATGAAAGTTTTTAGTTGTTCTTCGATTGATGCTTTGTCAAAAATATTTTTAAGGCTGATTATGTTCTCTTTTCCGCCTTCTTTCAGTTGGTTTGCAACGTCTGTCGCTGCTACCCAAATATCCGCGTTGCTTGATGCAGCTGATGACAGATCTTCGTGATCAACTTCCGCTTCGAAACCGATTTTTTTAGCCACTTCTTTCACTGCCATTTCCATCATTAGTGAAGTACCAAGGCCGTTACCGCAAACTACAAGAATCTTTTTCATAATATTTGTCTCAATTGGATTTTAGGGGTTGAGAAACTGCGTTCTCTTATTGTGTGGGAGCATAGTAATGGAAATATTGAGATTTCAATAAGATCTCCATCACAAAGCTAAAATGAGATTGTGACGGAGGTCTCGTTTGTGTGTGGTGAAAATCCAGAGTGAGACTTTGATCAAATTTAACTTTTCACACGAATATGCAACGTATCTATTGAGAAAGGTTGGGGGGAATGTATTTGTCTATTGGAATGTAAATATATAGAGGGTCTGTTGAAGAAAATAGAGAATTAATCGTATCGACCGTAGTCGGTAAGCATTTTCTTAAGCATGCTATTAACGTCTTTGGTCTTTTTATTTCTTTTAGTTAGTTGGCTAAGAGAAGTCGGTTTTGGCGAGGTAACATTTTCACCATCTATTTCTTCGGTTTTATCTTTCATTTTCTGTACGGCAGGCAATAACATTCTAATTTCTTCATTATTGATATTGGTCAGAACCACAATATTTTCAGATTCAACTTGGGTAATAGTTAATATGCCATGCTTAACGGATTCAACCTTTTCACCAATCATAATTGATTCAGGTGCGACAGAGCGATCGGTTAACTGACCTGTACGTAATTTCGCCGCACTGATAGCGCGGATATTTCCGGTGTTTTCAAACGCAACAATAACAGTATAGGTATTATAATACTCAACTACTGTCACATAGCCGTGTCTATTTGTTTTGAATCTAGCTCCATTGTTCATGTCGTGCGGAGCTTCCATTTTCTTCACGTGTTTCCTCTCTTAGTCTCAATGGCTGTTATATCTAATCAGCTCTTCTCGTTTTATAGATAATGAATGGGTGAGATAATACAAAGTATATACGCATCTAAACTTAAGATGAATCTTGAAGTCATAGTAAATGAGGGAGAACACAGAAAAGTGGTAATAATCACACAGAATTAACCGAGAGGTTACGCTCATACGCTTAAGGACTTAACATTCCAAATTCAACCTTATACAGATTGTTTACAGTTTTTGAAGAACGAAAATGACGATAAACACTGCGTTTTGTTTAATCCTTGACCGCGCGATCGTTTGCGTTGAAAAATGTGATGAAAGTCTCACTTAACTGTTTATACTTCTTTTCCGGTTTTAAGCCGGTGCTTAGCCAATACAAGCCGTCACATGGATATGTGAATGACCCCACGGACCGGACCAGCTACGTTCCACTGCTTGTATAAGGTGATTTTTACATGAACAACTCGTTGTTACATTCGCTAACCCTGTTAGCTCCTTCATCGCGTAGCGTTTTGCTTGCGGTTCTTTGTCCTATTCCTTTGATGTCATTCGTTTGGCTCATGTTCACTCTTTAAGGATTACTAGGACACATTATGAATATTCTATTTGGTCTTGTCGGTGTTATTGCACTGATTGCTTGCGCATGTCTGCTATCTGAGAGTCGCTCTTCTATTAACTGGAAAACGGTCTCTCGTGCACTATTACTTCAAATCGGCTTCGCTGCTTTGGTGTTGTATTTCCCTTGGGGACAACTGGCGTTAACCAGCCTAAGCAATGGCGTTTCGAGCTTGCTTGGTTTTGCAGACGTTGGTATCGCTTTCCTATTTGGTGATCTGGCTACTGAAGGTTTCATTTTCGCGATTCGCGTACTTCCAATCATTATCTTCTTCAGTGCTTTGATCTCTGCGCTTTATTACTTAGGCGTTATGCAGAAAGTGATTCAAGTTCTTGGTGGAGCGGTGCAAAAACTGCTGGGTACCAGTAAAGCTGAATCTCTAGTTGCAACAGGTAATATCTTCCTTTCTCAGGGTGAGTCTCCTCTTCTTATTCGTCCCTTTTTAAAGTCTATGACTCGTTCTGAACTGTTTGCTGTAATGGCGGGCGGCATGGCGTCAGTGGCCGGCAGTGTGCTGGGTGGCTATGCAGGATTAGGTGTTGAGCTTAAATACCTTATTGCAGCAAGCTTCATGGCGGCTCCGGGCAGCCTATTGATGGCGAAGATCATTGTTCCTGAGCGTAGTACTCCGAGTGACTACGACCACATTGAGCTAGATAAAGCTGACCAAAGCAACGTGATCGATGCATTGGCAAGTGGCGCAATGAACGGTATGAAGGTGGCGGTCGCTGTCGGCACTATGTTGGTTGCATTCGTGAGTGTGATTGCAATGGTCAACACAGGTTTAGAAAGTCTAGGCGAAATGTTCGGTTTTGCGGGCATTACCCTGCAAGCTATCTTCGGTTACCTATTCTCGCCTCTTGCATGGTTAATTGGTATCCCGAGTGATGAAGTATTAATGGCGGGTTCTTACATCGGTCAGAAGATCGTAATGAACGAGTTTGTTGCTTTCATCGACTTCGTTGAGAACAAAGCTCTGCTGTCTGAACATAGCCAAGTCATTGTGACTTTTGCTCTATGTGGCTTTGCTAACATTGGTTCTATCGCGATTCAATTAGGTTCGATTGGTGTTATGGCACCAGAGCGTCGTGCAGAAGTGGCAAACTTAGGTTTGAAAGCGGTAGCGGCTGGTACGTTAGCAAACCTAATGAGTGCATGTTTAGCGGGTATCTTCATCCTGCTTTAAGCTAGATTAAGTTAAAGTAGCTAGATTCAATAAAAGCGCTTAAATTTAGTAAAAGCGGGTATCTTACTTACGGAGTTTACGTAAGAAGGGTATCCGCTTTTTTGTACCTGCTCGTTAAGTTGATTCAGATTTTGAACCACCACTTTTATTGCTATGCGGTGTATAAGGCTCACTCGGAAGAGTAATAGAGCAAGCCTGTTTTATCCGATATACTTGAATATCATTAGGTTGCGATTAATAGCATTCGGCTTCAATTAAGAAAATCCGGTTTCTATTAAGAACACTCGGTTCCGAATAAGAATATTCCGTTCCGACTAAGAATACGGCAACCAAGCTCAAATTTATCAAGGGTCTCTCTATGAACATGCGCGTTCTCATCGGTCTTATTGCTACCTTCATTGGCTTGTTTGCGATGGTTTATCTTATTGCTGGTGGTACTCAGTTTCCTATCTATCAGTGGCCGCAAGAAGCGTATCTCGGTTTGGTGTTTAGCGTAGTATGGGGCACTGGCGTCGCAGCATCGGTGGCTTATGTCTTTTCAGCTTTGGTGTTTGTGACTGTCGCCGTGGTTTGTTATGCGGTCGGTTATAAAATCGGTGGGCTCTTTTCTTCAAATTCTGACGTCTAAGTTTATTGAGGCGTACTTATGTTCATTGAAGTGAGATTTGTTTGAATGCACTGGCTCGATCGTTGGAAAGTGTATCGCTATCATCGAAAACAGGCTAACCGCTCGAATGGCGACAAGGCTAAAGCTTTAGGGTGGACCAGCGAAGAGAGCCAATTGTGTCGCTTTGAAGTGATTGCTCGTTCGGCTGATTTCGAAAAGAAGAGTATTTTAGATTTAGGTTGTGGCTATGGCGAGCTGTTTGAGCTGCTCGACAGCATCTATCGAATTCAATCTTACACCGGTGTTGACCAACATGCAGACTTTCTAAAAAAGGCTAGGCAGAACTATACAGAAGATCGTTGTCGGTTTTTGTCGGGTGATATGAGCCAAATGAGCCTTGAGGTACACGATGTAGTTATCGCCAGTGGCTCATTGAATTACATCTCTCGCGACTCGGATTATCTGACTAACATGATTACTCGCATGTTTGGACTAGCGAATCAGACGGTGATTTTTAATCTGCTCAATTCAAGCCAATATCCTTCACGCAATACCTTGATGAGTTATCACCCTCAAGGTGTCTATCGTTTCTGTAAAACACTCTGTGACGATGTCTCCTTGATAGAAGGATACGCAGAAGGGGATTTCACGATAGTGATGAACAAAATCTGCCCCTGAACTTAAACATAAGACTAAGCTTGAGTGAAGTGATTGTTTGATAAGAGTTAAAAAGCCGCAGACCTTGAGAGGTTTGCGGCTTTTTTTTGGATCCAAAATCAACTTAAGTATTACGGCTAGTGTTTCAGCGGTTGATTTTCAACTAGTCCGTAAGGGATGTTAGTAAAGACTTTTGGGTTACCTTCATAAGTCGGTGCTTCGTTCACTTGCTGCCAATCGAGTAGCATGATAGCGAGTACGTTGCGGTGCTCTCCATACTTGAGATCAAAATCACCGGTGACCGAAGGGATCATGCCTTTTGTCTTATCGATAGATGCCTGGATTGCAAGCCTAGTTTTCTCTACAACCGGGTCATTCTCTAGACCGGCTAGTAAGAAAGTCAACCCAACCTCAGCAATCACATCCTCTTTAGCTCGTAGCAGGATTGTATCGATGTTTTCTCTGAAGTAATCGTAGACCCATTGGTGTTCTTGCTCGCTTACTTGGTGCTGGTAATACTCAGAATCTCCAAAGATCACATGTGTCATACCATAGATCTTATTGCCGTATTGCTGGCTTGAAAGCTTCTTGTCGTTATCGTCTGGGTAGGCTTTTTTGAAGGTATCGACAAATTCATCAACGACATCTTGTTCACCCAATTGGCGTAGCCAGTAAACTTGATTAGCGAGTTGGGCTGCCCACGCTTTCACCATATCTTCATTGGTCACGTATCGTGAAAAGTCATAACGACGAATAATCTCGCGCAGTTTGACATCGTTCTTGTGTTCTAAACCGTACTCATTGGCGCGCGCCATAGAGCCGAGAAGGTCAACACCAAGATATAGATATTCTGGCATGTGCTTGGTGATGTTGTAGCGTCGAACACTGCGTTCATCGCTATCGCCAACATAGGAAGCAACACGCTTTTCTGAGTACAGTACGATTTGTTCCATGGTGTGAACATCATTCGACAAGCGGCTGAGCTTACTTGCGACACGTGCCATGTCACTCCATACCGCGGCAGAATATTTGTCGTCTAATGTTTGTCGATACATACGCAAACCATAGTGACCCTCTTTGAATGCAGGCAGAGTGTAAAGTTGGCTTTCGTAGGTTGTGCGAATCAGATCGGCGGATTGTTTAAAAGATTGCTCTTGAGAGTCGAGAACACTAGCTTGTGATTGAACATTTGGTACGATTGTTGCTTGTATGTTAACGGGCTCTTGTATAGTAACAGTCTGTTGTGTGTCAAAAGCCGTTAGCGTATCTGAAGTAGCTTGTGCGTGAACAGCAACCGCAACTGAGGTTGATAACAATGTGCACAGAGTTAGCGTTTTTAGCTTCATGTTCGTAAGGTACCAAGCTGATTAATTGTGAATATAAAATAACACTCATGAATCTTTCAATGTAAGGTTTTGGTCAATACATTGTAATCTTTAATAAGATTGATTCGATATTTGGTTCAGTAATCAATGTGTCTAATGGACTTTAAGTGATGAATGACTCAATAATGAAATGAGCACTAGGCTAAGTGTATGTATTTAAATAGCTTAACGGCATACTTAAAGAGTTAGTCTGATATGAGCAAATTTAAGAACAAAAAGGTTTAGGGGGTCTGAATGCCAAGTGGTTCTAGCAAGCAATGGCCTGCCAAATTATTATCTTTACTGTTTTTTTTAGTGGTAATGAGTGCTATCGAGTTTTTTCACTCTAAAGAGTTATCCTACCTGAAAGATGAATCCTACTCTGAGGCAAAAAAGCAGCTATCGATCATTCGTTCTCGAATCGAAGCCGCGATCGTGTCAGATATGTATATCCTCAATAATTTTTCGACCTTAGTGACCATAAACCCTGATGGTGAGGTGAAAAATTGGGACAAGATTGCTGAAAGTATTATTAAAGATGGTTTCCATATTCGTCTTATTGGGCTAGCCAAAGACGACATTCTAAACTTTGTTTACCCTATGGAAGGCAATGAGCAGATTCTCGGTATTAATTATCGTGATTATCCAGACCAATGGGAGTCTGTTGAGATAGCCCGTAATCTTGGCAACACCTTTATTGCCGGCCCTTTTGAGTTGTTTCAAGGCGGGCAAGCCCTCATTACGCGCACTCCGATCTTTCGAGACCCGCCTTTTAACGAAGACTATTGGGGTGTATCCAGTGCCGTTATTAGTTTAGATGAGCTGTTTGAAGATGTCGGAATCGGCAAGATCGAGAACAAGTATGAACTCGCGATTCGTGGTGCAAACAGTTCGGGTAAAGATGGCGCGGTCTTTTATGGCTCTCAGGACGTATTTGATAATGCTTTTGTGACTGAACAGGTGAGCTTTCCATACGGTGGTTGGTACCTTGCTCTCTCTGGTAATGAGCATGTGTTGATGGGTGTGCAGTGGTATCGAATTCAAGCAGTAAGGTTGGTGGGTTACACCATAATGTTAGTGCTGGCGTTTGCCTTCTTTACTATTTATCGCCTGTACCGAATTGCAGATAGTCGCTCTATGCATGATGAACTCACCATGCTACCTAATCGTCGATACTTTATGTACAGCCTAAAGCAGGCGTTCAAAGTCACCCAAAAGCAGAGAGCAAGAACCTTTGCTGTGGTAAATATCGATCTTGATGGCTTTAAAGCGATCAATGATACTTTTGGGCATGCGGCTGGCGATCAGGTGCTTATTGAGTGTGCTAATCGCATTAAGAGCGAGTTACGTGGTTCAGATATCGTTGCGAGAATCGGTGGTGATGAGTTCTTAGTTTTGTTACCACGCATCATTGATGATCAACATGTCTCTTCGATTGTAGCTAAACTTCGAAGAGCGATATGTAGCACACCTGTTGTTTATGATACGCACTCGATTTATCTTCGAATTAGCGTTGGTTGGGTAATTCACAACAATAACTACAGTGGTGTCGATGCACTACTCAAAGCAGCTGATGAAAAAATGTACGAACAGAAACGACAAATTTTATAGGTTGGATTGGATCTGTTATTAGAATTTAGTTGCTGAATGTGGGGAAAAGCCTCAGAATACCGCGCTTTGCTCTTTATCAATCCTATTGATGAGCGAAAGCTGTAGCAACGACTTCTTTCTGCGCGTTGCTCATACTAAATGTTATTCAACTGAGAAAATAATCTATGAGTTTTACCTCCCTTGGCCTTTCTGAACCGATCCTTAAAGCTATTGAAGCACAAGGTTACGATAAGCCATCACCAATCCAAGAGAAAGCCGTACCAGCTGTCCTAACGGGCAAAGATGTAATGGCCGCTGCTCAAACAGGTACAGGTAAAACTGCTGGCTTCACGCTACCTATTCTTGAAATGTTATCAAAAGGCCCTCGCGTACGTCAGAACCAAGTTCGTGCACTAGTGCTAACACCGACCCGTGAACTTGCTGCGCAAGTGAATGGCAGCGTAGTTAAATACGGTATTAACTTACCGCTTACTTCTACGGTCGTGTTTGGTGGCGTGAAAATTAACCCTCAGATGCAAAAACTTCGTAAAGGCAGTGATGTGTTGGTGGCAACACCGGGTCGTCTACTTGACCTATACAACCAAAATGCAGTGCGTTTTGATCAGCTAGAGATTCTAGTATTAGATGAAGCTGATCGCATGTTAGACATGGGTTTCATCCGCGACATCCGTAAGATCTTGGCTTTCCTACCGAAGAAGCGTCAGAACTTACTGTTCTCTGCAACGTTCTCTGATGATATTCGTAGCTTGGCTAAAGGCTTAGTAAATAACCCAGTTGAAATCTCGGTAAGCCCTGCAAACTCAACAGCACCCACTGTTGAACAAAGTATTTATCCAGTAGATAAAAAGAAAAAAGCGCCAATGCTAGCTAAGCTGATCAAAGATAATGATTGGCGACAAGTGTTGGTGTTCAGCAAAACAAAACACGGTGCAAACAAGCTTGCTCGTTTCCTTGAAGAGCAAGACATCACTTCTGCTCCTATCCATGGTAACAAGAGCCAAGGCGCGCGTACTAAAGCCTTAGAGAACTTTAAAACCGGTAAGGTACGAGTACTCGTAGCGACCGATATCGCTGCTCGTGGTATTGATATCCCACAACTTCCTCAAGTGGTTAACTTCGACCTTCCAAACGTATCAGAAGATTACGTTCACCGTATTGGTCGTACTGGCCGTGCTGGTGAAGTGGGTAAAGCAATTTCATTGGTTTGTGCTGATGAAGTGGGTGAGCTATTCGGTATTGAACGCCTTATTCAACAAGTACTGGAGCGTCGTGAACTTGAAGGTTTTGCACCCGTAAACAAGTTACCAGAATCTCGCTTGGATTCGCGTCCGATTAAGCCTAAGAAACCGAAAAAGACACGCGAACACTCGGATGGCCAACGTTCTGGTGAGAATGCTCGCGGCCATAAGCCAGCAGGCAAGAACAAGCGTCATGTAGCAGGTAATGGATCTGCTCCAAAGCGTAAGCCTAACTCAGGCAACAAAGCTTCAGACAGCAACTCTTCAGCTGCTGGTGATGATAAGTCTTTAAGAAATAATGGCAGCAACTATAAGCGCGGTAATAAGCCTTCTACGAATAGTTCTGGCAAGCCAGGTGGTGCAGGTAAACCTAAAAAGTCTGGTTTCGGTGGAAGTAATGGTTCGAGCAAACCGTCTAACAAGTCAGCAGGTAACAAGCCTACAGGTAACAAACCTTCACCATCTAGAAGCCGTTCTAAGCCTGCATCTCAGAAATAGTAGCTCTTTGGTAGACAGAACGTTGAGCATAGCTTTGCAAAGATTATGTAACGAGATCGCTTCGTAGGAGGGTTCTCGTTCATTGACGACTTCCTGCTATCGAACTCGAACAAGCGCGAATATTGAATTTCAATGTTCGCGTTTTTTTATGGGTGTAATTAGGGCGTGTTGACCTTTCGCGGTTAAATTTTGTTCGAGCTAAAAGTGTTTTAATCGCGGCGAGG